>NZ_JBEXJK010000577.1:0-3997 GCF_040609095.1 Kitasatospora sp. NPDC004799 | reverse complement strand
GACAGGCGACTGCCCAACACCGAGCCCAAGCTCCGCGAGCTGTTCGCCAAGCTGCAGGCCAAGCACGGGACGGTGCTGGTCGTGGTCGACCAGCCGGCCTCGATCGGGGCCCTGCCGCCGGCGGTCGCGCGGGACATGGGCTGCCCGGTCGCCTACCTGCCTGGGCTGACGATGCGGCGGATCGCCGACCTCTACCCGGGCGAGGCGAAGACCGATGCGAAAGACGCGTTCATCATCGCGGATGCGGCCCGGGCGATGCCGCACACGCTGCGGGCCATCGACGGCGAGGACGAGACGATCGCCGGGCTGGAGATGATCGTCGGGTTCGACGACGACCTGGCCGGCGAGGCGACCAGGGTCGCGAACCGGCTGCACGGGCTGCTGACCCAGATCCACCCGTCTCTGGAACGGGTTCTGGGACCGCGGTTGCAGCACCCGGCCGTCCTGGCCTTGCTGGAGCGGTTCGGCTCACCGGCCCAGATACGCAAGGCGGGCCGTCGGCGGCTGGTCACGCTGCTGCGGCCGAAGGCGCCGAGGATGGCCGAGCGGCTGGTCGAGGAGATCCTCACCGCGCTGGACGAGCAGACCGTCGTCGTTCCGGGGACCGAGGCGCCCGCGCTGATCGTCCCGAGCCCGGCCGGATCTCTGGCTGCCGTCCTCGACCAGCGCAAGCTGCTGGCCGGACGGATCGAGGAACTCCTGGAGGACCACCCTCTTTCGAAGGTCCTGACCTCGATGCCGGGAGTCGGCGTCAGGACCGGAGCCCGGATCCTGATCGAGGTCGGCGACGGCAGCACGTTCCCGACCGCCGGCCACCTCGCCGCCTACGCCGGCCTCGCCCCGGCGACCCGGAGCTCGGGCTCCTCAATCCGCGGCGAACAGCCCTCCAGGAGAGGGAACAAGCAGCTCAAACGGGCATTCTTCCTCTCCGCGTTCGCGGCTGTCGGCGTACGCATGGATGTGCTCAGCCACATACGAGTGAACGTGCCCAGTTCTTGAGGTGTTGAGGGCTGGTGCCCGGCACCGGTCTGCACCGCAGGTTCGAGGTCGTTCCCGGTGCCCAGGCCCAGGTTGGCTGGGGCGATGAGGGCGGGATCCTCGCCCACCTCGGAATTCCGAAGGTCTACTCCTTCCACACGGTCCTGTCCTACTCCCGCGATCCGTTCTGCTGTTTCACCACCAGCCAGGACCTGGCGACGTTCTTCGACTGCCACCGCCGGGCGTTCGCACACTTCGGCGGGGTGCCGATGACGATCGTCTGCGACCGCACCAAGACCGTGGTCCGCCGGCACGTCTCCCCGGGCGAAGCGGTCCCACTGCATCCCGAGGCGGTGGCGTTCGCGGGGCACTACGACTTCGATATCGACGTGCTCGCCGCCTGTCGCCCCACTGGCAAGGGCAGGGTTGAGCGGCAGGTCTCCATCGTCCGCGACCACGTCCTGGCCGGCCGGGCTTTCGCTTCGGTCGAGGAGCTCGACGCCGCGTTCACGGCCTGGGTGCCATTGCGACGGGCCCGCGTCCACGGCACCCACGGCGAGGTCATCGGCCACCGGGCCGTCCGCGACCACGTGGCCCTGCGGCCGCTGCCGAGAACGCCCTACGTCGTCGCCCAGCGGCACCTGCGGCACGTCGGCAAGGACTGCCTGGTGGCCTTCGACGCCAACCTCTACTCGGTTCCGGCCCGCAAGGTCCGCCCCCGCCAGCTGGTCGAGATCCGGGCCACGAAGTCCCAGGTCATTCTGCATTCCACGGTTCCCGACGCGACCGGCAGCACGTTACTGGCCGTCCACTCACGGGCAGTGGGCCGGGGCGCCCGCATCGTCGACGAGCGCCACTGGGACGGCCTGCCGAAGGGCGACACCCGCAGTGTCACCGCCGGGGATGTCCTGCCCCGGCCCCGGCACGGACGGTCTCCGAACGAGGATGCCGGCCCTCTCCATGCTCTGCTGAGCCGGGCCGCCACCCACGTCGAGGTCGGCCGCAGGCCCCTGTCCGTCTATGACGAGCTGACCGGCACCCGCCCGTTCACCACCAACCCCACGACGAGGGAGTCGAGTTGAGTCAACTGGTCAGTGCCCGCATCCGCAGCATGGCCGCCAAACTCGGCCTGCTCCCTCCTCGCCGAGAGCCTCAACCAGTACGCCCAGCGGGCCGACGAGGCCAAGATGGGCTACCTCGACCTCCTCGACCTGGTCCTGGCCGAGGAACTCACCGTCCGCGACGACCGCCGCTTCCGCCAGAACCTGCGGCTGTCGAAGCTGCCGCACCACAAGACCCTGGACGACTACGACTTCTCCTTCCAACCCGAACTCGACCCGCGCAAGATCAAGGACCTCGCCACCCTCTCCTTCGTCGAGGCCAAGGCCAACGCCGCCCTGCTGGGACCGCCCGGGGTCGGCAAGACCCACCTCGCCGTCGCCCTGGCGGTCGCGGCCTGCCGGGCCGGCTTCTCGATCTACTTCACCAGCCTCGACGACATGGTCAGACACCTCAAGGCCGCCGAGGCCGCGGGACGGCTGACCAGCAAACTCCGCACCTACCTGCGACCGGCCGTCCTCGTGGTCGATGAGGTCGCCTACCAGCCGCTCGAACGCGCCGAGGCGAACCTGGTCTTCCAGGTGATCTCCAAGCGCCACGAAAGGGGCTCGATCATCCTGACCTCGAACAAGACCTTCAGCGAGTGGGGCCAGGTGTTCGGCGACGAGGTCCTCGCCACCGCCATCCTCGACCGGCTCCTCCACCACTGCGACGTGATCTCCATCAATGGCCCCAGCTACCGGCTGAAGAACCGCCTTGCCGCCATCGAGCGCGACAGCGAGGCAGCCCGACCGCCCGAGAGCCTCGTCCCGGAGTGACGACCGCAGCTGTCCGAGCCGGCTTCTACGATCAACCGGTGACCGATGACGAGATCATTGAAGCCTGCCGGAAGATCGCCCGGAAGCGGCAGGCGCCCCCGCCCGCCCCGCCAGGGGCCGTTGCCAAGGCGGAACACGTCATCGGGTTCGCCTTCCCCACCCTCCTGCGGCGGCTCTACACAGAGGTGTCCAACGGCGGCTTCGGCCCCGCCGACGGGGTCCTGCCAGTCGACGTGGGGCACTGGCACGAGCACATCGCCGAAGCCTATGAGCACGGACCGGACCCCACCGGCGGAGTGCCTGCCGGAGTGGTGCCGCTCTACGACTGGGGCTGCACGATGTGGTCGATGATCGATTTCCGCGACCCGGACGGCGCGATGTGGTCCAACGCGGACGGCGATTGCTGGCCCCAGGGCGTCACCTTGGCCCAATGGCTGCTTGCCGCGATGGACGGCGAGTTGCGCTTCGCCTGGCCAGACGGAGTGCCCCCGGAAAACGAATGGCACCGGCCGGAGACAGCGGCCCAACAACAGGAGAGCTGACCGGAACCCGCATCGAGCTGTCATCCGTCACGCCCTGGGGATCCTCACGGCTGGTGGCACCTGGCGGCCATCTCGCTGAGCACGTTCATCTGTACTTGGCTGGGCACTTCAACAAGTACGCGGACAGCGGCCCTGGGCGACCCGGCATCGCGGGCCTACTACGACAAGAAGATCGCCCAGGGCAAGCACCACACCCAGGCCCTACTCTGTCTCGCCAGACGCCGGGCCGACGTCCTCTTCGCCATGCTCCGCGACGGAACCTTCTACGAATCCAGGCCAGCCGCAGCCGGCTGATCCTCAACGGCCTCACCACACACGGGGCAGTCCCACTCGTCGACCGAGTCCATCACGACCGGATGACCGCAGAAGTCGCACGGCCGCATGCTCTCACCCGCCGACTCTCGAACAGGCATGTCACCAATCATGACAACCACACTGCCACCCGACCACCTTGACCAAAGACACAGGGCCCCCGCACCCGCCTCCCGCGCCCGGCCGGGGCCGGCCCCCCGGCCCCCCGGCCCCACCCGCCACCTCCTGCTCCTTCTGCTGCCAGGAGCCGCTCCAGAACCACGCCTGGTCGTCCGGGATGACGGAGGC
>NZ_JBEXJK010000576.1:0-4041 GCF_040609095.1 Kitasatospora sp. NPDC004799 | reverse complement strand
GTCCCGGCCTCGGTCGGGAACGAGGACTCGATCATCACCTGGTAGCGGCGCATGTCGACTGTCAACGTTGACATTCGCTTGCCGAGGATGATGAAGTCAGCCCCGCGCGGCGGGCAAGCCCCCCGGGCGTAACAAGTGCGTAACGCAGTCGAAACCCGCGCCTTCGAGCGGGAGTTGACGGCCCGTGCCGCGCGGCACCCCTGCACCGGTCCATGAGAGGCGGTCCTTCGTGTCCCAGCGATTCGTCGCGGTCCTCGGCGAGTGCGTCGCCGACACCTTCGCCGACCCGGCGGGCGCCCGCCCGGGCGAGCTGGCCCTGCGCGTGCTGCCCGGCGGCGGGCCGGCCAACACCGCCGTCGCGCTGGGCCGGCTCGGCACGCCCACGCGCTTCCTCGGCCGGATCTCCACCGACGCCTTCGGCGGGCTGTTCCGCGCCCGGCTCGGCTCCGCCGGGGTCGACCTGGGCGCGGTGGTGACGGCTCCCGAGCCGAGCACGCTCGCCCTCGCCACCGTGGACGACCTCGGCCAGGCGCGCTACGCGTTCCACGCCGACCGGGCCGCCGACTGGCAGTGGAGCGCCGCCGAGCTGGCCGCCGTGCCGCTCGCCGACGTGAGCTGCCTGCACACCGGCTCGCTCGCGCTGGTCCGCGAGCCCGGCGGCGCCCTGGTCGAGCGGCTCCTCGACCGGGCCCGGGCCGGCCTCACGGTGTCGATCGACCCCAACGTCCGCCCGCAGCTGGTGGATCCGGAGGTCTACCGGGCCCGGCTCGACCGGTGGTGCGCGCTGGCGGACATCCTGCGGCTCAGCTCGGACGACCTGGAGCTGCTGCTGCCCGGCGTCCCGCCGGAACAGGCCTGTGACCGCTGGCACGCGGCCGGCGCCCGGCTGGTGGTGGTCACCCTCGGCGGCGCGGGCGTGCTGGTCTCGCTGGACGGCGAACGGGTCCGGGTGCCGGCGCCCGAGGTCGCGGTGGTGGACACCGTCGGCGCGGGCGACTCGTTCACCGCCGGGCTGCTGCACCGCCTCGGCGGGCTCGGCCGGCTCGGCGGACGGCTGACCGCGCTGACCCTCGCCGAGGCCGTCGCGGCCTGCCGGTTCGGCGCCGAGGTCGCGGCCCTGACCTGCTCGGTCGCCGGCCCCAACCCACCGTGGGCGGGTCAGCTCCGGATACCCCTGCAGCGCCCGGGCTCTTGACGGGGCGTCGCCGCCTGCCCATCATCCTCCGCAGCCGCTGTCATCGATGACATGAGTCAACGATGACACTCTCCCGGAGGAGCACTCCACCATGCCTGTTCCCCCTGCGCCCGTGCCCCGTGCCCGCCGACCGCTCGCCGCGCTCGCCGCCACCGCCCTCGCCGCCCTCACCGTGCTGCCGCTGACCCCGGCCTCGGCCGCCACCGACCGGCGGACCACGGCCGACCACCGGACCGCCACCGACCACCGGACCGCCTACCAGGAGCCCTACCGCCCGCAGTTCCACTTCTCGCCGGCCCGGAACTGGATGAACGACCCCAACGGCCCGATCCACCACCGCGGCGCCTACCACCTGTTCTTCCAGTACAACCCGGCCGGCGCCACCTGGGGCAACATGTCCTGGGGCCACGCCACCAGCCCCGACCTGGTGCACTGGACCGAGCAGCCGCTCGCCATCCCGCAGGACGACACCTCGATGATCTTCTCCGGCGCGGTGGTCGACGACCGCACCAACTCCAGCGGCCTGGGCACCGCCGACGACCCCCCGCTGGTCGCGGTCTACACCAGCGCGGCCAGGGCCCCCGGCGGCCGCCAGACGCAGTCGCTCGCCTACTCGCTGGACGGCGGCACCAGCTGGACCAAGTACCAGGGCAACCCCGTCCTGGACATCGGTTCCGCCGACTTCCGCGACCCCAAGGTCTTCTGGAACGACCGGACCGGCGGCTGGCTGATGGCCGTCGCCCTCGCCGACCGGCACCAGATCCGCTTCTACTCCTCCCACGACCTCAAGTCCTGGACCAGGCTGAGCGAGTTCGGCCCGGCCGGAGCCACCGGCGGGGTCTGGGAGTGCCCGGACCTCTTCCCCCTCGCCGTGGACGGCGACCCGGCGCGCACCCGGTGGGTGCTGACCGTCTCCACCAACGGCGGCCCCCAACGCTCCACCGCCGTCCAGTACTTCATAGGCGACTTCGACGGCACCGCCTTCACCGCGGACGACCCGGCCGGCGGCTACACCCCGCCCGCCGGCACCCTGCTGAACGGCTTCGACGACGGCGGCTACCGCGGCTGGACGGCCACCGGGACGGCCTTCGGCGCCGCCCCCGCCACCGGCACCCTGCCCGGCCAGCAACCCGTGTCCGGATTCACCGGACCGGGCCTGGCCAACACCTTTCTCGGCGGCGACGCCGCCACCGGCGAGCTGCTCTCGCCGCCCTTCACCGTCACCCGGCGCCACCTCAACTTCCTGGTGGGCGGCGGCAACCACCCGTACGTCCCGGGCGCCGGCGACGGTTCGGCACCTCCCGGGACCACCCTCGCCGACTTCCGG
The DNA here is from genome assembly GCF_040609095.1 of Kitasatospora sp. NPDC004799. Taxonomy (NCBI): domain Bacteria; kingdom Bacillati; phylum Actinomycetota; class Actinomycetes; order Kitasatosporales; family Streptomycetaceae; genus Kitasatospora; species Kitasatospora sp. NPDC004799. The sequence continues at coordinate 1,519 of NZ_JBEXJK010000576.1, read as the reverse complement.
GGCCCCGCCCTCCCGTCCGGCTGGACGGCCGTCGGCGGCCTCGCCGGGATCGCACCCACCGAAGAGCAGCTGGATGGCGGCCTCGACGGCGGCGTGCTCGACACCTTCACCCCCGCCGCCGGGGACGCGGCCACCGGCACGGTGACCTCACCCGAGTTCACCGTCGACCGCCGCTACCTCAACGCCCTGATCGGCGGCGGCAACCACCCGGCCGGCACCGACGGCGAGACCACCGTCAACCTCGTGGTGGACGGCCGGGTGGTCCGCAGCGCCACCGGCCGCGACAGCGGCGAACTGAACTGGACCAGCTGGGACGTCGGCGAGTTCGCCGGCCGCCGGGCGACCGTCCGGATCGTCGACGGCGCCACCGGCGGCTGGGGGCACCTGATGGTCGACCACCTCCAGCTGTCCGACCAGCAGGCCCGGCCGAGGGACCGGCAGACCGCCGTCAACCTGCTGGTGGACGGCCGGGTGGTCCGCAGCGCCACCGGCGGCGACGGCGAGACCCTGGACTGGACGTCCTGGGACCTCGCCGACCTGATCGGCCGGCAGGCCCGGATCCAGGTCGTCGACCACGCCACCGGCGGCTGGGGACACGTGCTCGCCGACCAGTTCACGCTCGCCGACGCCCCGGCCCTCGGCGCGGCGCAGCGCGCGCACTGGCTCGACCACGGCGCCGACTTCTACGCCGCCACCAGCGTCAACGACGAACCTCACGGGCGCCGGGTGGTGATCGGCTGGATGAACAACTGGGCCTACGCCGACAAGGTCCCGACCTCGCCCTGGCGCGGCGTCGACGGCTTCCCACGCGAGCTCGCCCTCACCGCGGACGCCGCCGGCCGCACCGTGCTCGTCCAGCGCCCCGTCCGGGAGCTGGCGGAGCTGCGCGAGGGGCGGCCCTGGCGCACCACCGACCTGCCGGTGCGCGACACCCGGCTCCCGCTCCCGGTGAGCGGCGCCGCGCTGGAGATCGACGCCCGGCTGCGGGCCGGCACCGCCCGGGAGTTCGGCCTCGCGGTGCGCACCGGCGGCGGGCACCGGACCCGGATCGGCTACGACACCGCGACCGGCGAGCTGTACGTCGACCGCACCGCGTCCGGGAACACCGGCTTCCACGAGTCCTTCGCGGCCGTGCACCGGGCGAAGCTGCCCCTGGACCCGCAGGGCCGGCTCGACCTGCGCGTCCTGGTCGACGCCTCCTCGGTCGAGGTCTACGCGGGCGGCGGCAGGCTGGTGCTCACCGACCAGGTCTTCCCCGACCCCTCCGACACCGGCCTCGCCCTCTATGCCGACGGGGGAACCGCACGGGCCGATTCGCTGACGGCGCGTCAGTTGCGGTCGTCCTGGCGGAGCTAGTGCTGTGACCGCAGAGCAGCTGCGGACGTAGGTGATGCCGTGGCTGCGTGGGTAGGCCGCCGGGAGCCGGTCGGCCCGACCGGCCGAGGAAGTGCGCGCGATCGCTCCGCCACGCCGTCGGGGGGGGGGGGGGGGGGGGCCGCCCCCCCCCCCCCCCCCCCCC
>NZ_JBEXJK010000575.1:0-4051 GCF_040609095.1 Kitasatospora sp. NPDC004799 | reverse complement strand
GGTCCAAGAACCACGGCGTCACGAACGGCCCGGCCGCGCCGTCCGCGATCTCCAGGTCCAGCGCGTCCACCGAGGGCTTGTCCGCCCCGGGGTAGACGCGGGTCGCCACCTGGGCGCGCTTGCCGACCCGGGCGCCGGGCAGCAGCGTCGAGCGGGTGCCGACCACGGCGCCGGAGCCGATCTTGACCGGGCCGATCAGCAGCCGGTCGCCGTCCAGCCAGTAGCCGCACAGGTCCACCTCGGCCTCGACCGCGCAGCCGCGGCCCAGCTTCAGCATCCCGGTGACCGGCGGCAGCGAGTGCAGGTCCACCTCGGGCGCGACCTTGGCGCCCAGTGCCCGGGCGTAGCGCACCAGCCAGGCGCCGGACAGCGAGTCCGCGCCGCTCAGCTCGGCGAGCCGCTCGGCGGTCCACAGCCGCAGGTGGACGGAGCCGCCGCGCGGGTGGCTGCCCGGGCGCACTCCGCGCAGCAGCAGCCGGGCGCCGCCCGCCGCGACGGCCAGCCGGCCCGGCGGGGTGAACAGCGCGAGCGCGCCCGCGCCGACCCACCACCAGGAGGCGGTGGGCGCCCACGGGTAGTCGCCGAGGTGGCCGAGCAGGTTCCCGGCGGCCAGCAGGGCCACCGTCCAACGCAGGCCGACGAGGGTGAACAGCGGGACCAGCAGGAGCAGCTGGAGCAGCTTGGCCCTGGTCGGCACCAGGGTGACGGTGCGGGCCTCGGCGCTCTCGCCGGCGCCGCGCTCCAGGTGCCGGGCGAGCTTGCGCAGCGTCGGGTGCTGGTAGATGTCCAGCACGGCCGCGCTCGGGTAGCGGGTGCGCAGCAGGGTGGTCAGCCGGGCGGCGGCCAGGCTGCCGCCGCCGATCGCGAAGAAGTCGTCGCGCGGGCCGCCGACCCGCACGCCGAGGATCTCCGACCACTGCTCGGCCAGCCAGGCCTCGGTGCCGTACAGCTCCTCGCCCGGGCCGGCGGCCTCCAGCTCGGGCAGCGGCCAGGGCAGGGCGTTGCGGTCGACCTTGCCGGAGGTCCGGGTGGGCAGGGTCTCGACGGTCGCCAGCAGCGGGACGAGGGCGGCGGGCAGCTCGGCGCGCAGCCGCTCGACGGCCTGCTCGCGGTCGAAGCCGTCCTGGACGACCAGGTAGCCGACCAGCAGCTGGTTGCCGCCGCGCGCGGTCCGGACGGCGGCCGCCGCGCCCGCCACGCCGGGCAGGGCCTGCAGGGCCGCGTCGACCTCGCCGAGCTCGATCCGGCGGCCGCCCAGCTTGATCTGCTCGTCGGTGCGGCCCAGGAACAGCAGGCCGGCCGGGTCGGCCTGGACCAGGTCGCCGCTGCGGTAGGCGCGCTCCCAGCCCAGCGAGGGCAGCGGCGCGTACTTCTCGGCGTCCTTCTCCGGGTCGAGGTAGCGGGCCAGGCCGACCCCGCCGATCACCAGCTGACCGGTGCCGCCGGGCGCGACCGGCCGACCGGCCTCGTCCACCACGGCGAGGTCCCAGCCGTCCAGCGGCAGGCCGATCCGCACCGGGCCCTCGCCGGTCAGCAGGGCGGCGCAGGCGACCACGGTGGCCTCGGTGGGCCCGTAGGTGTTCCACAGTTCGCGGCCCTCGGTGACCAGGCGCTGCACCAGCTCGGGCGGGCAGGCCTCGCCGCCGAAGATCAGCAGCCGCACCTCGTTGAGCGCCTCGGCCGGCCACAGCGCGGCCAGGGTCGGCACGGTGGAGACCACGGTGATCTCCTGCTCGGCCAGCCAGGGGCCGAGGTCGGCGCCGCTGCGCACCTGGGCGCGGGGGACCGGCACCAGGCAGGCGCCGTGCCGCCAGGCCAGCCACATCTCCTCGCAGGAGGCGTCGAAGGCCACCGAGAGGCCGGCCATCACCCGGTCGCCGGGGCCGATCGGCTCGTCCTGGAGGAAGAGCGCGGCCTCGGCGTCCACGAAGGCGGCCGCGTTGCGGTGGGTGACGGCCACGCCCTTGGGCTTGCCGGTCGACCCGGAGGTGAAGATGATCCAGGCGTCGTCGGCCGGGGTGGGGCGGCGCTCCAGGGCGGGCGCGCGCTCGGCGGTCGCCGCCAGGGTGCGCCCGGCGCCGAGCACGGCGGCGACGGCGGCCTCGCCGAAGACCAGCTCGGCCCGCTCGTCCGGGTCCTCGGCGTCCACCGGGACGTAGGCGGCCCCGGCGGCGAGCACCGCGAGGATCGAGACGTACAGGTCGTTGGTGCCGGAGGGCACGCGCACGCCGACCCGGTCGCCCGGGCCGATCCCGGCGGCGGCCAGCCGGCGGCGCAGCTGCTCCACCTCGGCGGCCAGCGCGCGGTAGCTGAGCACGGTGTGCCCGTCGTCCAGGGCGGGCTCGTCGGGGTGCGCGCGCACGGTGGCGTCCAGCACGTCGACCAGGGTGCGCGGGGCGGCGGCCGGGCGGCCGGGGAACAGGGCGAGGGCCTGCGCCGGCCCGGTCGGCGCGGTCTGCTCGGGCGGGGCCTGCTCCGGTCGGCCCGGCTCCCGCGGTGGCGTGTCGTGCTGCTCCGGGTGGCTCGGTTCAGCTGTCATGGCAGCCGTGCGCTCCTCGTCCTCGCCCCGTTCCGACCGATGCCCGGCCCCTGGGGCGGTGGGAGCACCGCCTGATCGGGTGACCCCACTCCGGGGCCGGAGCGGACAACCCGACCGATGGTAGCCCCGGGGCGGCGACCGGGCAGGAGCGGACACTCGGCCCAACTGGCGCCGGAATGACCGAATCTGACGGCACGTCAGTCAACAACTGGGGCTTCGTGGAATCGATGTGACGGGATGTCACGCGAATTGACGGATCGTCAGGTCGATTTCCCGACCGTGATCCATGCCACAGGGAATGCTGCTCCCTTCGGGTGGCGGGCCGGGTTTCCGGGCCGGTCCGACCGGTCCGGGCCCGGCCCGCCGTGCTGCCTGCCGTGCTGTCCGCCGTCCTGCCCGGCGGTCAGCGGAAGCGGTGCAGGTTCTCGCCGAGGAAGGCCTCCAGGGTGCGCGGAGCGCGTCCGGTGAGGCGCTGGAAGGCGTCGTCCGGCACCTCCTCGCGGACCACCGCGAGCTGCTGGATCTCCACCACATGGTCGGCCAGCCAGTCCGGCATCCCGGCCCGGCCGACCAGGTGGGCGTGCAGCTCGGACGGGCTCAGGTCGAGGTAGCGGACCGGTCGGCCGAGCAGCTCGCCCAGCAGCGCGGTGAACTCCGGGTGGCTGTACGCCCGCCCGCCGGTGAGCGGGTAGGTGCCGCCCGCCGCCTCCGGGCGGGTGAGCACCTCGGCCGCGGCGTCCCCGATGTCCCGGACGTCCACGTAGTTGCACCGCGCCTGCCCCAGCGCGCCGTGCACCAGCCCGGCGGCGGCCACGCCGGGCGCCAGGAGCAGCAGCTTCTGCATGAAGGCGTACGGCCGCAGGACGGTGCTGGTGACGCCGGAGGACCGCAGCCGCTCCTCGACCAGGTGGTGGCCGCGGGAGACGGCGACGGGGGAGTCCGGCTCGGCGGCGGGCGCGGAGACCTTGACGATGTGCTCCACGCCGCAGTCGACCGCCGCCTCGATCGCGTTCAGCTCGTACCGGACCTGCTGCGGGCCGTTGGCCATGGTGAGGAAGAGCTGCTGCGCGCCGCGGAACGCCGCGCGCAGCGAGGCCGGGTCGGCGGCGTCGGCCGGGACGGTGGCGGTTCGGGCGAGCGTGCGCTCGCCCAGCGCGGCGGCCAGCCGGGCGGGGTCGCGGCTGAGGGCGCGGCTCGGTACGCCGAGCGCGGCGAGGCTGTGCAGGGTGGCGCCGCCGGTGGCGCCGGCGGCGCCCATGATGACGATCATGACGTCTGCCTTTCGGGTCGGGGTGCGGTGGGGAGTCGGTGCTGTGCCGTGCGGGCGGCGCGGCTGCCGCGCCAGCGCCAGGTGGTGATGGTGGCGGCGATCGCCGAGGAGACCGCCAGGTCGACCGGCAGCCGGCGCGGCCACGGGCTGTCGGCGAGGGCCGGGACCTGCGGCAGCCAGTCTACACCCTCGGTCTGGAGGGCCCGGCGGTCACCGTCGACACGGCCTGCGCCTCCTACCTG
>NZ_JBEXJK010000574.1:0-4058 GCF_040609095.1 Kitasatospora sp. NPDC004799 | reverse complement strand
GTGTCCACCTGGCTGGTGTCCAGCCCGGCCGGCTCCAGCAGCCGCGCGTTGGCCTGGGCCGCGCGGAACTCCCGCCGGCGTGCGAGGTTGTCGGCGTCCGGGGCGTGCGCCGGCAGGCCGAGCGCGGGCGGGCACCAGCGCCGCACCGCCAGGCCCAGCGCGCTGTCGAAGGGCGAACAGCCGGGCGCGGGCGGGCGGTCGGACTCGGTGAGCAGCCCGGCCAGTTCGTCGTCGGCGAGCTCGGCCGCCACCACGCTGTGGCAGTGGTGGTCGACCAGCGCGGGCCCCTCCGGCCGGGCCACCGCTCAGTACCGCCAACGGGTCGCCGCGACCAACTCCTCGGGCGGGACGGCCGCGTACTGCTCCTGCTCCGCCCGGCGCACCGCCAGCACCGCCTGGTAGAGCGGTTCGCCGAGCGCCTCGCGCAGCACGGCGGAGCGCTCGTACGCGGCGATCGCGTCGGCCGGGCCGGTGGGCAGCCGGGGCACCGTGCCGGGCTCGGCGGCCGCCGGGTCCCCGGTGAACTCCGGCGGCAGCGCGCGGCGCTGGTCCAGCCCGGCGAGGCCGGCCGCGATCACCCCGCCGACCGCCAGGTACGGGTTGGCGCTCGCGTCGAAGCACTTGACCTCGGCGTTGGCGGCGGCGGCCCGCTCCCCGGTGGAGCCCGTCACCAGGCGCAGCGCGGCCTCGCGGTTCTCCAGGCCCCAGCACTGGTAGGCGCCGGCCCAGTGCGAGGGCACCAGCCGCAGGTACCCGGCCGGGCTGGAGCAGCCCAGCACCAGCAGTTCGGGCAGCGCGTCGAGCACCCCGGCGAGGAAGCCCTCGGCCTCGGCGGTCAGGCCGTGCGGACCGGGGCCGCCGTGGCCGAGGTTGCGCTCGCCGCGCCAGAGGCTGAGGTGCAGGTGCCCGCCGTTGCCGACGCCGCCGGTCTCGACCACCGGGGCGAAGGAGACCCGCAGGCCGTGCCGGGCGGAGACGGCCCGGACGGTGTGCCGGACCAGGACGGAGGTGTCGGCGGCGGCGACCGGCCCCTCGGGGGCGACCGAGACCTCGAACTGGCCCGGGGAGTACTCGGGGTGGATCTGGAGGACGCCCAGCCCCTGCCGGCCGAGGGCGCCCAGTACGTCGCGCAGGTAGTCGGAGAGGTCGGTGAGCCGGTGCATCCCGTACGCCGGGCCGTGCGTCGGGTACCGCGGCTCCTCCTGCGGGGGGCCGGCCAGGGCGACCGTCCACTCGACCTCGATGCCGGCCTTGAGGCTCAGGCCGCGCGCGGCCGCCCCGGCCTCGGCCCGGCGGGCGAACAGCCGCTGGCAGCCCGGGTGCGGGCCGCCGGCCTGGGTGTACCTGTCCCCCGGGGCCCAGGCCCAGCCGGGCTGGGCGGCCAGCGGGACGACCCGGTCGAGGCCCGGGTAGAGCCTGAGGTCCCCGGCGGGGCCGCCGATGATCGGGCTGGTGGTGATCGTGTCGTCGGCGAGGAACACGTCGAAGCAGGGCGCGGTGCCGACGCCCCACTGCGCGGCGTGCACCAGGCCGCCGAGCGGGACGGCCTTGACCCGGGTGATGCCGGCGTTGTCCACCCAGGTGACGGCCACCGCCTCGACGGCCTCGGTGCGCAGCCGGTCGACGGCCTCCTGGGCGCGCGCGGCCCGCTCCTCGCGCGGCGGCAGCGCGACGGCCGCCGCGGCGGCGCTGGCGAGCCGGTCGGCGGCGACGGGCGGCTCGGCGGGACCGGGCGCGGTGCGGCCGGCGGTGGCGGTTCCGGTGGTCATGCCCTGATGCTGCCCCGGCGGCCGGGGTCGACTAACTCCCCTATCGAGTGGTCCTCTTGGCAGCCCCGTTCACCCGTTCACCCGTTCGGGGCGAATCGAATCCGAGCGGTTTTCCGTCGCCACCCCCTTCCTACTCATGAGTAGCTTCGCTACAGTGGCCGGACACGCACCACCGCCGGGCTTCGGGAGCCGCACCGGCGGCAGGTCGCGGTCGCCGTTCCTCCGGCGCCCGCCCGGTGCGCCTTCACCGGCAGGTGCCGCGGACCGCGGCGGCCGGGTTCTCCTCGTATCAGAGCCGCTTCCTTCACCTTCGAGCGCCTGAGCACCACGGCACATCCGCAGTTCGGCCGGAGCGGACCGGCCGCTGCCCCGATGCGCCGGCACCCGTCATCTCCCCAACCCCCGCGCGTGGACCCTCCCCCGGCGGCGGCCGCCCCCGGCGTACGGGCGCGGCGGCGTGCCCGCCGGGGCACGCGCGGGCCCTTCATGACTAGGAGTCAGGACAGATGGAGCGTCCCTTCCCCACCGTCGCCGTCGTCGGCCTCGGCACGATGGGTGCCGGCGTCGCGGTGGCGGTCGCCAAGAGCGGCCGCCGGGTGATCGGCATCGAGGCCACCGAGGACTCCGCCGCCCGGGCGCTGGCCCGGATCGAGGAGGCCACCGCGCACGCCGTGGACCGCGAGCGGCTCACCGCCGAGGAGCGCGCCGGGCTGCTGGCCCGGATCTCGGTCGGCCACGAGCTGGCGGCCGCCGCCGCGGCGGACCTGGTGATCGAGGAGGTGCCCGAGCAGCTGGAGCTGAAGCGGGAGCTCTTCGCCGAGCTGGACCGGATCTGCCCGGAGACCACCGTGCTGGCCACCGGCACCACCGCGCTGTCGGTGACCCGGATCGCCGCCGCCACCGCGCGTCCGGAGCGGGTGCTCGGCCTGCACTTCTTCAACCCGGTGCACGGGATGAAGCTGGTCGAGGTGGTCCGCACCGTGCTGACCTCCCCGCGGACCGCCGAGGACGCCGCCGCCTTCGCCCGCGACCTCGGCAAGGAGCCGGTGGCGGCCGGCGACCGGGCCGGCTTCGTGGTCAACGGCCTGCTGTTCGCCTACCTGAACCAGGCCGCCGCGATGTTCGAGTCCAAGTACGCCTCGCGGGAGGACATCGACGCCGCGATGCGGCTCGGCTGCGGCCTGCCGATGGGCCCGCTGGCGCTGCTCGACCTGATCGGCGTCGACACCGCGCGCACCGTGCTGGAGGCGATGTACGAGCAGTCCCGGGACCGCCTGCACGCGCCCGCCCCGATCCTCGGCCAGCTGGTCGCGGCCGGGCTGCTGGGCCGCAAGACCGGGCGCGGCTTCTACACCTACGAGGCGCCGGGCTCGTCGAAGGCCGTGGACGCGGCCACCGGGCCGACCCGGCCGCGGGTGCCGGGCCGGGAGGTGCGCACCGTCGGCGTCTGCGGCTCGGGGACGATGGCCACCGGCATCGCCGAGGTGTTCGCCAAGGCCGGGCACCCGGTGCTGCTGGCCGCCCGCAGCCAGGAGAAGGCCGAGCGGGCCAAGGCGCAGCTGGCGAAGTCGCTGGAGCGCTCGGTGGCCAAGGGCCGGCTGTCCGCCGAGGCGCGGGACGCCGCGCTGGCGCTGGTCACCCCGGTCGGGCAGTACGCCGAGCTGGCCGAGGTGGACCTGGTGGTCGAGGCGGTCGCCGAGGACCTGGCGGTCAAGCGGGAGCTGTTCGCCACCCTGGACAAGATCGTCCGGCCGGGCGCGGTGCTCGCCACCACCACCTCCTCGCTGCCGGTGATCAGCTGCGCGACCGCCACCTCGCGGCCGCAGGACGTGATCGGCATGCACTTCTTCAACCCGGCCCCGGCGATGAAGCTGGTCGAGGTGGTCTCCACGGTGCTGACCGCGCCGGACGTCACCGCGACCGTGCTGGAACTGACCGCCGCGGTCCGCAAGCACCCGGTGGAGTGCGGCGACCGGGCCGGCTTCATCGTCAACGCGCTGCTCTTCCCCTACTTGAACGACGCGGTGCGGATGCTCCAGGAGCACTACGCGACGGTGGACGACATCGACACCGCGATGAAGCTCGGCTGCGGCTACCCGATGGGCCCGTTCGAACTGCTGGACGTGGTCGGCCTGGACGTCTCGCTGACCATCGAGCAGGTGCTGCACCAGGAGTTCCGCGAGCCCGGCCTGGCCGCCGCGCCGCTGCTGGAGCACCTGGTCGCGGCGGGCTGCCTGGGCCGCAAGACCGGCCGCGGCTTCCGCGACCACGCGCGCCGGTGACCACGCC
>NZ_JBEXJK010000573.1:0-4065 GCF_040609095.1 Kitasatospora sp. NPDC004799 | reverse complement strand
AAGGAACGGACGCTTCCTTCGGACCGCCTTCCAGCAGGCCCTCCGGGCTTCGTTCTTTCGTGTTTCCAGCTTATCAGATGTTTTCCGCTCCGTTTTCCGGAGTTTCATTCATCCGATTTCCCGAACTGGCCGGGTCCGCTTTTCGCGGCGTCCACCACTTTAGCTCATTCCGAGCGTCACTCGAAATTCACGCTCACCCCGGTTGACGGGAACGCCAACGAGCCCATTTTCATGGGGATCAGAGTGAGAGTGGGTCTTGCTGAGTGGGATGGCCGCTCCAGCGACTCGTTCAACACTAGGCCACCCGGACGACATCGTCAAACGTCGAGGGCCGGATCTGTCCAGATCCGGCCCTCGGTGCTCAAAGCCGCAGCTCAGAGCGGGTGTGCTTTCAGCCAGGCCCCAGCCTGGCCGGTCTGTCGACCGGTTCGTCGACCGGTCAGCCAGCGGCGACCAGCTCCGCCGCCGCGAGGTTCCGCTTTCCGCGCCGCAGCACGAGCCAGCGGCCGTGCAGCAGGTCGGCCTCGGTCGGCACCGCCTCCTCGTCCGTCACCTTGACGTTGTTGAGGTAGGCACCGCCTTCCTTGATCGTCCGGCGGGCGGCCGAGCGGCTCGGCGACAGGCCGACGGCGACCAGCAGGTCGACCACCGTCTGGAGCTCGGACACCTCGGCCTTCGGCACCTCGGCCAGGGCGGCGGCCAGCGTCGGGGCCTCCAGGTCGGCGAGGTCACCCTGGCCGAACAGCGCCTTGGACGCGGCGACCGCGCGCTCGTACTGCTCCGCGCCGTGCACCAGCGTGGTGAGCTCCTCGGCGAGGGCGCGCTGGGCGAGGCGGGCGGCCGGGCGCTCGGCGGTCTCGCGCTCCAGCTCCTCGATCTCCTCCTTCGAGCGGAAGCTGAAGATCCGCAGGAAGGTGGGGACGTCCCGGTCGTCCGCGTTCAGCCAGAACTGGTAGAAGGCGTACGGGGTGGTCAGCTCGGGGTCGAGCCAGACCGTGCCGGACTCGGTCTTGCCGAACTTGGTGCCGTCGGCCTTGACGATCAGCGGCGTGGCCAGCGCGTGGACGGACTTGCCGTCGGCCTTGCGGATCAGGTCCGTGCCGGCGGTCAGGTTGCCCCACTGGTCGCTGCCGCCGGTCTGCAGGCTGCAGCCGTAGCGGCGGTTCAGCTCCAGGTAGTCCATGCCCTGGAGGATCTGGTAGCTGAACTCGGTGTAGCTGATGCCCGCGTCGGAGTTGAGCCGTCGGGCGACGGCCTCCTTGGCGATCATGTTGTTGACCCGGAAGTACTTGCCCACGTCACGCAGCAGGCTGATCGCCGACATCCCGGACGTCCAGTCCAGGTTGTTCACCATGCGCGCCGCGTACGGGCCCTCGAAGTCGAGGAAGCGCGAGATCTGGCCGCGCAGGCGCTCGACCCAGCCGGCCACCGTCTCGGGGTCGTTGAGCACGCGCTCGGCGGTGGGCTTCGGGTCGCCGATCAGGCCGGTGGCGCCGCCGACCAGGCCGAGCGGGAGGTTCCCCGCCTGCTGGATGCGGCGCATGGTGAGGATCTGCACCAGGTTGCCGAGGTGCAGGCTGGGGGCCGTCGGGTCGAAGCCGCAATAGAACGTGACCGGGCCGTCCGCGAACGCCTTGCGCAGTGCGTCCTCGTCAGTGGAAAGGGCGATCAGCCCACGCCACTGCAGCTCGTCGACGATGTCCGTCACGGTCACGCTTCTCCTTCGATCGGGCGTCCGCCCGGTGCTGGCCCGGTTCGGTCGGGCCCCGGGTCGGTACGACTCCAGCCTGATAGAGCCTACGCGGTTCCGGCCAGCGAGTTTTCCCCGAGGCGCCCCGCCGGGCCGGTCGGCCCCCGTCCCGGCTCCCTCTCCCGGCCCCTCCCCGATACCGGAAATTCCGTTGTTCGACGGCTGCGGGCCCATTCAGAGTGGTTCCACCGCCGTGCGGCGGCAGTGACGTGTGTGGAGACGGTCGTGCCGCCGTGGCACGCCCGGAGGAAGGGTGTGCCGAGTGCGCAACACGCTGGTTCTGAACGCGAGCTACGAGCCCCTGACGACGGTGTCGCTCCAGCGCGCCGTCGTCCTGGTGCTCCAGGACAAGGCGGTGGTGGAGCAGGCGCACCCGCTGCGCTCGATCCGGGGGACGGGCGTGACCGTCCCGGTGCCACGGGTGATCAGACTGCAACGGTACGTACGGGTGCCGTTCCGACAACAGGCTCCGTGGTCGCGGCGGGGTGTCCTGGCCCGGGACCAGCACCTGTGCGCGTACTGCGGCCGGCGGGCCACCACGGTGGACCACCTCCAGCCCAGGTCGCGCGGTGGCGCCGACAGCTGGATCAACACCGTCGCCGCGTGCGCGGAGGACAACCAGCGCAAGGCGGACCGCACGCCGGAGCAGGCCGGGATGACGCTGCTGCGCCGCCCGTTCGTGCCCACGCCGCAGGCCAGCCTGATGCTTGCGCTCGGTCTGCGCGGCTCGGAGGTCCGGGACCTCGCCGACTGGCTGCCGGCCGTACCGGGCCGGCCCGTCCCGGCGGCGTGAGGACACGCTCGACCCACTCGGAGGACACGCTCGCCGACGGCAGTGCGGCACGGACGCGGGACCAGGGCACGGAGGCGGGACCAGGGCGCGGAGGCCTCAGTCCTTCGCCTGGTACCCCGCCGCCGTGCCGTAGTTGGTCGAGTGCTCGGGCACCACGACGACCTGCCCGCCGCCGATCAGCACCCGACCGGAGATCAGGAGCGAGCCCGTACCGGGCGGGAAGTTCCCGCCGGTCGCCTCCCGGCCGCCCGCCAGCGGGAACCGGCTGAGGCGGGCGGGCTGGTCGCGGCGTTCGTCGGCGGCGAGCACCAGCGACCCGCCGTCGACGCCGACGGCCCGGACGGCGCCCTTGGCGGCGGTCGGCGCCTTCCAGCGCTGCTTGCCGGTGTCCAGGTCGTAGCCGACCGCGGCCACCGGCCCGCCGCCGTTCGACGGAGCGAGGGTGGTGACCATCGTGCGGCCCTCGAAGTACACCCCGGGAGTGGCCGAAAACGCTCCGTGGGCGACGTCCAGCCGGCCGCCCTCGGCGGCCACCGGGATCTCGGCGGCCGGGTCGCCGCCCGCGCCCCAGGCGAACACCCGGTCGTCCTCGGGCTTCTCACCGGTGGTGAGGACCACCGACGGCTCGGCGGAGAGCACGGTCACCGTCTTCGGCTGGTTGTTCAGGCCCCGCCACCAGCCGACCTTGCCGTCCGCGGTGTTCAACGCGACGGCCTGGTCGGCGGGGGTCGAGTCGGCGCAGGAGGAGGCGACCAGCACGGTCCTGCCGCTGACCCCGCCGGACAGGGTGCAGAACTTGCCCTGCCCGGTGTACTGCCAGATGTCCTTGCCGTCGGCCGAGTCCCAGGCCACCACCCGGTCGTCGCCGACGCCGACCACCTTGTCCTCGGTGACGCCGATCCGGGCCGAGTAGGCGCCCTTGGTGTCCGAGAGCGCCTTGGTCCAGGCGGTCTTCCCGGTCTTGGTGTCCACGGCGGCCACCAGCGTGCAGGGGCTCTTCGGGTCGGCCTGCGGCCGGAACAGCGCCGCGCCCAGGCCGGCCTGGTTCACCCCCGCCGACAGCCCGCACGGGACGGCCCCGGCGGCCGGCGGCTCCACCGACCAGGTCGGCTTGCCGCCCGCCCGGTCGTACGCGTGCACCCCGGAGCCGTCGGCCCGGACCACCGCGTCGGCCAGCAGCCAGCTGCCGATCAGCGTGTCGTCGCCCCCGGCCGGACCGGCCGCGGCGGGCTGCGCGGCCCACGCCCGGGTGTGCGCCACCGCGAAGCCCGGCTCGCCGCCGCTGCTCGCCGCCGCGCTGCCGCCACCGCCCTCGGTGCCGACCATCAGCCCGGCCGCCACCAGCACCCCCAGCGCGGCCACCCCGGCACCGGTCCGCACCAGCAGGGCCTTGCGGCTGGGCACGTGATCCCCGGTCAGCACCGCATCGGCGGCCTTCCGGGCCTTGGCGGAGAGTGAGGAGCCGGCGCCCGTGCCGGCGCCGGACCCGCCGCCGGCGCCCCGGCGGGCGGCGGCCCGGGAC
>NZ_JBEXJK010000572.1:0-4070 GCF_040609095.1 Kitasatospora sp. NPDC004799 | reverse complement strand
CCGGGCCCCGCGCCGTCCTAACCGCACCCGCGGCTCGGACGGGCCGGGCCCGGTCGCGTTCCCGCGGCCGTCCGCGGCGCCCACCCCCGCCCCACGGCGCATGCACCCTATCCGCGCTTGCGCATATCGCGCGTCTGCAACTATTGTTTAAGCACGCAAGGCGCTCACTCAAGCAATCACAGAAGGGTTCGGGCCCATGCCTCTCGCTCTCATCGCCCTGGCCATCGGCGCGTTCGGGATCGGGACGACCGAGTTCGTGATCATGGGACTCCTGCCCCAGATCGCCGACGACTACGGCGTCTCCATCCCGAACGCGGGCCTGCTGGTCACCGGCTACGCCCTCGGCGTGGTCATCGGCGCCCCGCTGATGACCGCCCTCGGGACCCGGATCAGCCGCAAGACCATGCTGATGCTGCTGATGGGCCTGTTCGTCGTCGGCAACCTGCTCTCCGCGTTCGCCCCGTCCTTCCCCGTGATGCTGGCCGGGCGCATCGTGACCTCGCTCGCCCACGGCGCCTTCTTCGGCATCGGCTCCGTCGTCGCCGCCGACCTCGTCGCCCCGCAGAAGAAGGCCGGCGCCATCGCCACCATGTTCACCGGCCTGACCGTCGCCAACATCGTCGGCGTGCCGCTGGGCACCTTCATCGGCCAGGCCGTCGGCTGGCGCGCCACCTTCGCCGGCGTCGCCGTGCTCGGCGTGGTCGGCCTGCTCGGCATCGCCAAGCTCGTCCCCGCCCTGCCCCGCCCCGAGGGCGCCCACCTGCGCCGGGAGCTGACCGCCTTCCGCAACCCCCAGGTGCTGCTCGCGATGGCGATGACCGTGCTCGGCTTCGGCGGGGTCTTCGCCGCCATCACCTACATCGCCCCGATGATGACCGACGTCGCCGGCTACTCCGAGGGCGCCGTCACCTGGCTGCTGGTGCTGTTCGGCGTCGGCATGTTCCTCGGCAACCTGCTGGGCGGGCGCTACGCCGACCGCAAGCTGATGCCGATGCTCTACACCACCCTCGGCGGGCTGGCCGTGGTGCTGGCGCTGTTCACCCTCACCGCCCACAACAAGATCCTCGCCGCCGTCACCGTCGTCCTCGTCGGAGCCCTCGGCTTCGCCACCGTCCCCCCGCTGCAGAAGCGGGTCCTGGACCAGGCCCACGGCGCCCCCACCCTGGCCTCCGCCGTCAACATCGGCGCCTTCAACCTCGGCAACGCGCTCGCCGCCTGGCTCGGCGGGGCCGTCATCGCCGCCGGCCTCGGCTACACCGCCCCGAACTGGGTCGGCGCCGCCCTCGCCGCGGCCGCCCTGCTGCTGGCCTTCTGGTCCGCCGCCCTGGAGCGCCGCGACCACGCCCGTGCGGCCGTCACCCCGGGCGCGGCTCCCCGCCACGCCGCCCTGCACCACTGACCATCGACCTACCGGCACCCACCGAGGACACCGTCCTCATCACCCCCGAGGGCGCGTTCCAGGGCCACGACGGGGTCCGGCGGGTCATCGGCCGCCTCCTGGCCGACCTCCCGGACGCCGACTGGCAGCTGGACCCGCAGTTCGCGGGCGGGGTGCTGTTCCTCCGCTGGACCGCCGCCACCGCCACCCACCAGGTCTTCGACGGCGTCGACACCTTCGTCTTCCGCGACGGACTCATCAGCGCCCAGACCGTCCACTACACCCTCACCGACCGCACCGCCTGAAGGAGCACGACCGTGACCACCCCCACCGTCCCCACCGTGAAGCTGAACAACGGCGTCGAGATCCCCCAGCTCGGCTTCGGCGTCTTCCAGGTCCCCGACGACCAGACCACCGCCGCCGTCGCCGCCGCCCTGGAGGCCGGCTACCGCAGCATCGACACCGCCGCCATCTACGGCAACGAGACCGGCGTCGGCCGCGCCCTGGCCGCCTCCGGCGTGGCCCGCGAGGACCTGTTCGTCACCACCAAGCTGTGGAACGCCGACCAGGGCTACGACGCCACCCTGCGCGCCTTCGACGCCAGCCTCGACAAGCTCGGCCTGGACACCGTCGACCTCTACCTCATCCACTGGCCCACCCCGGCCCGCGACCTCTACCTGGACTCCTGGCGCGCCCTCGAGCGCCTCGTCGAGGAGAAGCGCATCCGCGCCGCCGGCGTCTCCAACTTCCAGCCCGCCCACCTCCAGCGCCTGCTGGACAACAGCTCGCTGGTGCCCGCCGTCAACCAGGTCGAGCTGCACCCCGGCCTCCAGCAGGCCGAGCTGCGCGCCTTCCACGCCGAGCACGGCATCGCCACCGAGGCCTGGAGCCCGCTCGCCCAGGGCGCCGTCCTGGACGACCCGGCGATCACCGCCGTCGCCGAGCGCACCGGCAAGTCCCCCGCCCAGGTCGTGCTGCGCTGGCACCTGCAGCTCGGCAACATCGTCATCCCCAAGTCGGTCACCCCGGCCCGCATCCGGCAGAACCTCGACGTCTTCGACTTCGAGCTGACCGAGCAGGACATGGCCGCCGTCGCCGCCACCGACCGCAACCTGCGCACCGGCCCGCACCCGGACCAGTTCAACTGACCCGCACCGCACCGAACTCCCGTCCCGGGCGGTCGCACCGCCGCCCGGGACGGGTCTTTTTTTCCCCTGAGGACCCCGCCATGGCACTGCCCCACCCCGCACCGGCCCTCCCCGCGCTCGCCCGGCTGGCCCCCGCCGACGGCCGGCTGACCATCGGCCTGGAACTGCCCCTGGACAACGACTGGGGCCAGGACCGCGGCCGGGCCGACCGCGCAGCCGGCCGCCCCTTCGGCGTCCCCGACCTCGCCGAGCACGCCCGCCTCGCCCAGCTCGCCGACCGCCTCGGCTTCGCCGCCCTGTGGGTGCGCGACGTCCCGCTGTACGACCCCGTCCAGTTCGGCGACGCCGGCAGCGTCTTCGAGACCTTCACCCACCTCGGCCACCTCGCCGCCCTCACCCGCGACGCGGTCCTCGCCACCGGCGCGATCGTCCTGCCGCTGCGCGAACCGCTGCTGGTCGCCAAGGCCGCCGCCACCGTCGACGTGCTCTCCGGCGGCCGCCTGCTGCTCGGCCTGGCCAGCGGCGACCGCCCCGTGGAGTACCCGCTGTTCGACCGCGACTTCCACGGCCGCGGCGAGGCCTTCCGCACCGGCGTCCAGACCCTGCGCGCCGCCTGGCGCCCCGGCCCGCTGGAAGTGCCCGCCGCCGGGCTCGGCGCCGACCGGCAGCTGGAGGTCCTGCCCAGGCCCGTCCACCCCGCCGGCATCCCGATCGCCGTCGCCGGCGGCGCCCAGCAGAGCCCCGAGTGGATCGCCGAGCACGCCGACGCCTCCCTCAACTACCCGCGCGACCTGGGCGCGCTGCGCCTGCGGATACGCCAGTGGCGCGACCTCGCCGGCGACAAGCCCTACCTGACGCCGATGGTGCTCACCCTCGCCGAGGACCCGGCCACCGCGCCGCACCCCATCCGGCTCGGCCTCAGCACCGGGCGCACCGCCCTGATCGAGCACCTGGGCCTGATGTCCGACCTCGGCGTCGCCCACGTCTCCTTCAACCTGCGCCCCAACGACCGCCCCGTCGACGAGCTCCTCCACGAACTCGCCGAGGAGGTCCTCCCGCACGTCGCCGCCCCCACCCGCCACGGCTGAGCTCCGCCCCACCGCCCGCGTCCCGCCCGGGGACGCGGGCGGACGCGCAGGCGGCGGCACCGCGAACGGCGCACCAGTGCACGCCGGTTGGGGCCCCGGCCGGGGTCCGGCGCGCATCGGCGCCGAAGACCGGACGGCACACCGAAGGCCCGAGACCACAGCGAACCGTTCTCCCCGCCCGCCTCCCGCCCCGGGACGCGGGCGAACGCGCAAGCGACGGCACACCGCGAACGACACACCGCCGCACGACAGTTCGGACCGCCTGCGGGGCCTGCCCCACCGCCGACCGCCTACCCTCCACCGGGGCGCCCAGCCGGAAACCGGCGGGCCACCGCGCAGCACGGACCCGTCGGCCTGCTCAGCGCGGGAACTCACCCCGGCCGAGGGCTGCCGCGCGTCGGCGCCGAGGGCCGGACGGTACGCCGGGGGCCCGAGGCCACGGCGCACCGTTCTTCC
>NZ_JBEXJK010000571.1:849-4083 GCF_040609095.1 Kitasatospora sp. NPDC004799 | reverse complement strand
CAACTCGGCACCGACACCCCCGTCATCACCCTCGACGCCCGCCGCCGCGACAGCGCCAAGAGCGCCCTCATCACCCTCGTCGAACACGCCCTGCTCGCCCGGCTCCGCTGAGCGGGCCGGGCGCCCCGGAGGCGAGCGCGCGAACAACCGCCCCGACGGTCCGTCCCGCGACGGGCGGCCGTCGGGGCGGCGACGCTTACCGGCCGGTGTCCTCCCGGGGCCCCGCGCAAGACCCGTGTATAAGCAGCGGATAACAGTTCGGTAGGCATTTTGTGATCAACAGTGACTCAGCGTGGCGAAACAGCGTCACTCAGCGCCAGGTGACCACGGTTTTGCTCCGTCATGTCGGTGATTGTCCGGATTGTGCCGACGCGGGTGCCGGACGGCGGCTGTTTGTCCCCCATCCCTGCACGTGCTGAAATTCCAGCTACCCCTGGATGTCTCCTGCGCCGGCCCGTCCGGCGGCGGATCGGAGCCCCGGGGTAGCGCTGGATTGATCCATGGCCGACTGTCGGCCGAGAGGTAGTTGTCGAGTGAGGCGTAAGCAGCAACCCGCCCCGCAGCGGCGCTCCGAGCCCCGCCAGAGCGAGCCGAACGGTACCCCGGGGGACCCGGCCGGGTTCTCCGCGTTCACTCCCACCGAGGAACGCGCCCCGACCCCCGCCCCGGCCGCCGGGCCCCAGCCCGCGCCCCCGACGCCCCGCAGCGGCGGCTCGTCGGGCGACGACGGCGGCTCCAGCCGGTACGACTTCCTCCGCCCGCGCAACTGGCGCGTGCCGACCCGCCTGATCGCGATCCTGCTGATCCCCGTGATCATCAGTCTCGTCTTCGGCGGCCTCCGCGTGAACACCTCGGTCGACGGCTACATCAAGGCCTCCCGCGCCGAGAAGACCGCGGAGCTGGCCAAGGCGGCGACCGAACTCGCCGAGGCGCTGGAGAACGAGCGCGACAAGACGCTCATACCCCTGCTCACCAAGCAGGACCCGAACAACGAGGTCACCAAGCGCCGCGGCGACACCGACGCCGCGCTGAAGGCCTACAACGCCGCCTACGCGGCCTCCGACAAGTCCGGCGAGCTGCCCCGCCGCCACGACGCCTTCCAGGCCCTGGTGATCGACCTGCCGCACCTGCGGGCCAACGCGTACAACCCCGAGCTGTTCATCAGCGCGACCGCCAACGCCTACTCGACGATGTTCGCCCCGCTGCTGGCGTACGACAACTCGGTCGGCCTGGGCTCCACCAACGCCACCAGCAAGGGCCGCGCGATCTACGCGATGTCGCTGGCCAAGGCGTCCGCCTCGACCCAGCGCTCGCTGATGCTGAGCCTGCTGGTCGGCATCGCGCAGAACGGCACCACCCGGTACGAGAACGTCGACGCGACCCAGCAGATCGTGCTCGCGGAGAAGCTGGAGCAGGTCTCCCTCAACGAGTTCAAGACCGGTAGCGCCCCCGAGGACGCCAAGAAGTACTCGGACGCGCAGGTCGCCCTGGCCACCTCCCAGGAGCGCTCGGCGTACAAGATGCCCAACGGCGCGGCGCCCACCATGCAGGGCCTGCTGGCCCTGGCCGCCTCGTACAGCCAGGCGGCCTCGGAGGGCCAGCTGAAGGGCAAGGCCACCGCCGACGCCGCGTTCGCCGAGGCGAAGGCCGCCGGCCTGACCCCGGACAACTGGAACCAGGCCGCCAACACCCACATCCAGGCCCTGCGGAACACCGAAGTCGCGCTGCTGGACGACGTCCTCTCCGACTCCCGCGCCCTGAAGGACAACGCGCTCTACGACGCCATCCTCAACACGATCATCGTCGTCGCGGCGCTGATCCTGGCCGGTCTGCTCACCGGCTACGTGGCGCGCTCGATGATCCTCGGCATGCGCACCCTGCGCAGCGCCGCCCTGGAGATCGCCGACCACCGCCTGCCGGACCTGGTCGAGAAGCTCTCCAAGACCGACCCCGACCGGGTCGACACCTCGGTGACCCCGATCCCGCTGCACGGCAAGGACGAGATCGGCGAGGTCGCCCGGGCGTTCGACCAGGTCCACCAGCAGGCCGTGGCGCTCGCCGCCGAGCAGGCCCTGCTGCGAGGGAACGTCAACGCGATCTTCACCAACCTGTCG
Source organism: Kitasatospora sp. NPDC004799 (assembly GCF_040609095.1). NCBI lineage: Bacteria > Bacillati > Actinomycetota > Actinomycetes > Kitasatosporales > Streptomycetaceae > Kitasatospora > Kitasatospora sp. NPDC004799. The sequence goes on along the minus strand of NZ_JBEXJK010000571.1, from coordinate 1,969 downwards.
CGCCGCAGCCAGAGCCTGATCCAGCGCCAGCTGGCGCTGATCACCGACCTGGAGAACAACGAGGCCGACCCGGACCAGCTGGAGAACCTCTTCAAGCTGGACCACCTGGCCACCCGTATGCGCCGCAACGGTGAGAACCTGCTCGTCCTCGCGGGCGAGGAGGCCGGCCGCCGCTGGAACACCCCGGTCCCGCTGGTCGACGTGCTGCGCGCCGCCGCCTCCGAGGTGGAGCAGTACGAGCGCGTCGAGCTCTCCGGCATCCCGGAGGTCGAGGTCGTCGGCGCCGCCGTGACCGACCTCGTCCACCTGCTCGCCGAGCTGCTGGAGAACGCCACCTCGTTCTCCAGCCCGCAGACCCGGGTGCTGGTCAACGCCACCCGCCTGCCGGACGGCCGCGTGCTGGTCGAGATCCACGACAAGGGCATCGGCCTCACCGCCGAGGACTTCGCGGAGATCAACGAGAAGCTGGCCGAGCCGCCCACGGTGGACGCCACCATCTCCCGCCGCATGGGCCTGTTCGTGGTCGGCCGGCTCTCCCAGCGGCACGACATCCGCGTCCAGCTCCGCCCGTCCGGCGAGTCCGCCGGCACCACCTCGCTGGTCATGCTCCCGCCGTTCGTCACCCAGTCGGGTCCGGCGCCGGAGCCCGAGGAGCAGTTCACCGTCTCCCGGATCTTCGCCGAGCAGGAGCCGGCCGCCGAGTGGGCGCCGGACACCCGCGCCCGCAGCGCGGCCGAGCTCGGCTTCGACGACCACCTCACCGGCATCGGCAACGCCGGCTCCAGCGGGTTCAGCCCCGCCCTGGAGGCCGTCCAGCGCTCCCAGCGCCTCGACCAGGTCCGCCGGGCGGCCCTGGAGGGCGGCCCGCAGCCGCCGGTGGTGGACGCCGAGGTCGAGGAGGACTACCAGCAGGGCTACGACCAGTACGCCCCGCAGGGCTACGACAACCAGCAGCAGGGCTACGCCGACGACCAGTACGGCTACGACCAGGGCGGCTACCAGCAGGACGAGTACGCCCAGGACGGCTACGACCAGTACGCCCCGCAGGGCTACGACAACCAGCAGCAGGGCTACGCCGACGACCAGTACGGCTACGACCAGGGCGGCTACCAGCAGGACG
>NZ_JBEXJK010000571.1:0-752 GCF_040609095.1 Kitasatospora sp. NPDC004799 | reverse complement strand
ACGAGTACGCCGGCCAGTACGACCGGCAGGCCGAGGAGTCCCCGGCCGGCCACCCGTACGCCCCGGAGCCGCCCGCGCTGCCCGCCGCCGAGCCGCCCACCACCCTGCCGTCCGGGCTGCCGCAGCGCCGCCCCGGCGAGCAGCTGGCGGGTGGCGGCCTCCCCGCCGCCCCGGCCGGCGGCAGCCCGTCCGGCGACAGCCCGAACTGGTTCGCCGGCGCCAAGGACACCTCGGCGCCCGCCGCCCCCCAGCGCGGCCACGACGTTTCCTCGCTCGGCGGATACGGCCCGACCGGCCCGACCGCCAGTGCCGCCTGGCAGTCGCCGAACGACGGTGACTGGCAGCGGGCCGAGCAGCTGCGCGAACCCTCCTCCAGCGGCACCACCGGTGCCGGTCTGCCGCGGCGCGTGCCCAAGCAGAACCTGGTGCCTGGCAACGCCAAGCCCACCCCGCAGGACGGGCCGCAGGTCTCCCGCAGCCCGGAGGAGGTCCGTGGCCGCCTCACCAACCTGCGCCGCGGTGTGGAGCAGGGCCGCAGCGCCGGTAACACCGGAAGCTTCCGGATCGACCCCGATCAGGTAGACCAGTCCGGCAACGGACAGAACCGGAGCACCGATCTCTTCGGCGGCTCGAACCACCAGGAGCGTTGAGTTGACTCAGATGAGCCAGGCCGCACAGAACCTGAACTGGCTGATCACCAATTTCGTGGACAACACCCCCGGGGTGTCCCACACCGTGGTGGTCTCCGCGGA
>NZ_JBEXJK010000570.1:0-4107 GCF_040609095.1 Kitasatospora sp. NPDC004799 | reverse complement strand
TGGGGGGGGGGGGGGGGGGGGGGGGGGGGTGGGGGGGGGGGGGGGGGGGGGGGGGGGGGGGGGGGGGGGGGGGGGGGGGGGGGGGCCCGCCCCCCCCCCCGGACCGGGTCACACGAGCACCGACGGGCTGTCGCCGGTGCCCTCGCGGCCCGCCCCGCCGGGATGGCCGCCGGGATGCCCCGCGTGGCCGGGATGGCCCGGGTGCCCGGGGTGGCCGGGGTGCCCGGGCCCCTCGTCGCGTTCGGCGGCCAGGCTGTTGCGCAGGGTCACCCACAGCCGGAACAGGATGTCCGTCGAGGTGCCGGCGCTGGAGGACTGCATGGCCCGGGCGAACTCGCTGTGGTGCGTGCGCGAGTTGACCGGGATCGGGGCGCGGGCGTTGTTCGTCCGGTCCCAGGCCGCCGCCCACAGGGCGCGGCGGGCCTCCCTGACCCCGCAGACCTCCATGTAGGCGAGGAAGACGGGTTTGCGCAGCGGGGCCTCGCCCTTGAGGACCAGGGCCAGCGTGCTGGAGGGCAGGCGCGAGCCCCGGTCGCGGGCCCGGCGGTCCAGCTCCCGCAGCGAGGGCCAGTCGGCCTTGCGGCGCATCTCGTGCATCGCCCGGCGCAGGTCGGCGAAGGAGTCGACCTGCTGGGGGTCGACCCGCCTCGGTGCGCGCAGCCGCCGGCTGCCCGAGGGGCGGGGCACGTGGGACCAGTAGTTGGCCTGGGCCCACTTGCGCCGGGCGGTCTTGAGGTCGCCGCCGCATTCGCGGGTGACGGCCTCGACGACCTTCCAGCTCGGTACGGACCGTCCGCCGGCGGCCCGTTGCAGGGTGGTGGGGTGGTAGTTGGTCCGAGCGGCGAGCTGACGGTACGTCAACCCGGCCTGCTCGCGCTGCTCGCGCAGCCAGACGGCCAGCCGGCCCAGCGCCGGCTCGGCCGCCTCGATCGGGTTCTCTCGGCGTCCCATCGCAGGCAGGCGTTCTTCCTAGGCCCGCTCCCGTCGGAGCCTGGCGGCCAACAGGCAGCCGCCGGTGGCCAGTTCGAGCGCGGCGCCGGCCGACATGCCGGTCGCCACCAAGGCGGCGGCCAGCGCGACTGTCAGGACGACCACGACGACGACCACGGCGGTCCCGCCGGCCGCGAGCGGCCGCTCGTACGGGCGCAGCCGCGGGCGCGGGCGCGGGTGCGTGCGGGGGCTGAGCGGCGGTACCGGGTCCGCCGTCGCGCAGCGGGTGGTGCGGGTTCGGGTACGGATGCGCTTGTTCCGGTTCCTCGTCATCGAGGAGACCTCCATATCACTGTCCACTCCAACGGGCGGGCACTTGTGCGGTTGGCGTCGCACTGTGTGTCCGGTGGCATCACACTCTGTCAGGCGTACGGGTGAATCCCAATCGGTTCGGCAAACATCGCGTGGATTGATGCACGACAGTCCCGGTCCCTGCCCGAAATCTCGCGAACGCCGTACCAGAGAAGCGCAGTTCAATAAGTCGAAACCGGATTTTGATGCGCCTTTGTGCAGCGCGCCCTTGTGAGCCGTCCTGGCCGGGTGTGACGATTGCCAGCGGCGTTCACCCGGACCCGCGGGTCCGGGACCCGGGGGCGCTGTTCACTCCAACAACTCGGGAACATCGGCAGCGGGCCGTGTTGGCGCATGGGCCCGCCCGAACAGCAGAGACCGCCCGGCCCTGGTGGCCCGAGCGGTCTCTCTGCGTTCCTCCCCCTCCTGCGATCGCCTCCTGGGCGAGCTGGAGACGGTCGCCGCGACCGATGCGGTCCGCCGCGGCGACGCGCTGTACCTGCTGGACGACCTCGGGCTGCGCCGCGTCCGCTGGGAGCGGCCCTGACGGTGCCCCCGGGCGTCATCGCGCGTGGCGGGCGTCGGGCACCGGGTCGAGGCCGGTCAGTTCGCGGCTGGCCGCCCACAGGCGCGCGGCGGTCGCGGGGTCGGCCAGGTGGGTCCAGAGCGGCTCGGTGCGGGGTGTGCCGCGCAGTCCGAAGGCGCGGGGGCTCCACAGCTGGCCGCCGCGCACGGCCGGGTCGAGCACGGCCCGGACGGCGGGCCAGGCGGCGGCGTCCTTGCCCTGGACGACGAGGCCGAGCGGCAGGTGGCGCAGCCGCTCGCCGGTGGTGCGGACGTGGACCGGCGGGCGCGAGGGGGTGAGGGAGTCGAGCGCGCCGCCGGGGTGGACGAGCACGCTCAGCGTCGTGCGGCCGGCGGCGCGCAGGCGGCGGTCGAGTTCGAGGGCGAAGAGCATCTGGGCCAGCTTGGAGCGCGCGTAGGCGCGCTTGGGCCGGTAGTCGCGCGTGCTCTGGAGGTCGTCGAGGTCCAGGCGTTCGGACTTGGCGGCGAAGCTGCCGGTGGTGACGATCCGGCTGCCGGGGGTGGCCGCGAGCAGGGGTGCCAGGTGGTGGGTCAGCGCGAAGTGGCCCAGGTGGTTGGTGGCGAACATCAGCTCGTGCCCGTCGGCGCTCTCCCGGCGCGGCGGGTGGTCGAGTGCCACGCCGGCGTTGTGGACGACCGCGTCGAGGCGGTCCAGCCCGAGGGCGTCCACGCAGGTGCCGAGCGAGGCGAGGTCGGCCAGGTCCAGCGGCAGGTGCCGCACCCGGGCGCCGGGGACGCGCGCGCCGATGGCGGCGATCGCCGCTTCGGCCCTCGCCCGGTCACGGCTGCCGAGGACGACCGTGGCGCCGGTGGCGGCGAGCTGCTCGGCGACGAAGTACCCGATGCCCGCGTTGCCGCCGGTGACCAGGACGTTCCGCCCCTCGGCGCGGGGCGGGCGGTGGACGTCCCACGGCGGGGTCCGGGGTGCGGAGGGCGGCGCGGCGGGCATGGCGGGCTCCTGGGGCTCGGGACGGTCCGGCGGTACGGGCGGGACTACGCAGCACGCCCGGTCCCCACCGTCCCGGGGGCCGCTCACATCCCACCGACAGCTCACCGTCCCCACCGACAGCTCACCGTCCCCGCCGGCAGCCGGCCGTCACCGCCGCGCCACCACCCCCTCGGCGCGCCGGAAGTCGACCCCGCCGACTTCCGGTGCGGGCGGCTCCAGGTGCGACGAACGCCCGAGGGGGCGGACGGGTGCGCGCAGGGGGCGGGGCGCCCCGGAGGCGCGCCCCGCCCCTCACGCGTCCGCCCCTACTCGCGGCTGCTGCGGGCCAGCAGGGCGGCCGAGTCGGAGTCGCCGACGCGGGTCGCCACCGCGCCCTTGATCACGGTCAGGGCGGCCGGCAGCGCCGCCACCGCCGCCGCCTTGAGCGAGCCGATCGATGTGAGGTCGAACTTGTCGGCCAGCAGCAGGCCGAGGAACGCCGCGGCGTAGGTGGCGACGGTGCGCTCGACCAGGTCGAGGATGAACTTCCGCATGGTCAGGACTCCTTCGCTGTGAAGGGTTGCGGGGGGGTGCCGGGGCCCGGCCGGGTCAGCGGCCGGTCCGGGCGGTCGGGGGTCGGCGGTCGGCAGATCGAAGGGCCGGAGGGCCGGAAGGGGGCTGAGGGCCGGAGGGGCGGGAGGCATGCGCCGTCGGGGAGTTGCCGCTCCTGTGTACACGCACACGCCGCCGGATCCGACGACGCGCCCGCCGCCGAATTTCCCACCGGTTCCCCCGGGCGCGAGGCCGACGCCGGCTGCTGCCCGGGGGATTCCCTGGTGCCGGGGTGGGGCTGGCCGCACCCCCGGCCGGGGGGCCGCCGGATGTCCCGGTGCCGAACGGCTGCGTAGCGTCGTCGCCATGACCCACACCACGAACCGCACCCGCGTCCGGCAGACCGTACGGCGCAGGCGAGTTGGCCGGTCCCTGGCCGCCGCGACCGCCGCCGTCCTCGCCGTCCTCGCCGCCGCCCCGGCGGTCGCGGCGTCCGAACCCCGCCCGGCCCAGCAGAGCACGGAGCGCGGGGCCCTGCTCGGTCTCACTCCCGTCGCCGACCTGGGCCAGGCCGAGGTCGCCGCGTTCCTCCAGGGCGCCGACATCGACCCGGCGACCGTGCGCCACGGTGTGCGCGGCTACCGCCTCACCTACCGGACCGTGACGCCTCAGAGAGTGTTGGGTAATCGGGTGACTACTGGTGCTTGAGGTCGTCGGCGAGGCGGCGGGCTGCTTCGGTCTCGATGGGGCCGCGTGGTTCG
>NZ_JBEXJK010000569.1:0-4137 GCF_040609095.1 Kitasatospora sp. NPDC004799 | reverse complement strand
GCCGCCCCCGAGGAGCCGGAGGTGGCGGCGGCCGTCCCGGCCGCGGCCGCACCGCCGACGGCGGCGGCACCGCCCACGGCGGCCGCGGCGGCGCCGAACCCGCCGACACCGACCCAGACCAGCACACCGCCGGGCAGCAGGGCGCGCAGCCCGGTGTTGATCTCGGTCAGTTCCAGGCAGGCGGCCGTGCAGCGGTCGCACTCCTTGAGGTGCCGGCCGACCTCCGCCGAGGCCCGCTTGCGCAGCGAGCCGCGCGCGTACGCCCCGAGCCGGTTGGCGTACGCCTCGCAGGTGCTCTCCTGGCTGCCCGAGACGTGCGCCTGGAGGAACGCGGCGGCGAGCCGGTCGCGGGCCCGGTGGGCCTGGACGGCGGTGGCGTTGGCGGTCTTGCCGAGCATCACCGCGACGGTCTTCGGGGACTCCCGCTCGACCTCGGTGTGCCAGAGCACCACCCGGTCGTCCTCGGGCAGTTCGGCGTAGGCCTGCATGACCATCCGCTGGTCGGCCATCGCCATCGCCCAGGCGTCGGCGCCCGGGTCGGCGAGGTCGAAGTCGACCACGGCGGCCGAGGTCTGCGCGAACACGGCGAAGTCGTCGACGAGTTGCTCGCGCCGCTCGCTGCGGTGCCAGGCGGCGGCGACGTTGCGCACGGCGGTCAGCAGGTACGCGCGGACGGCGAACTCGGGGCCCTTGCCCGCCCGCAGCGCCTGCAGGGTGCGGGCGAACACCTCGCCCGCGAGGTCCTCGGCGGTGAAGCTGTCCCGGCAGCAGGTGCGGGCGTAGCGGCGCACCGAGTCGGCGTGCCGGCGGTAGATCTCCTCGTACGCGGTGTCGTCGCCGGCCCGCACCCGGGCGGTCAACTCGGCGTCGGAGGCGGGGCGCTCGCCGTCCACCGGATCGGCGGGGGCGGGCACGGTCGGCCGGGCGGTCCGGCCCTCGCCGGGGAACGGTTCGCCGACGAACGCCTCCGGGGCGACGCCGCCCCGGCCCGCCGGGGCCTGCCCGGGCACCCGGCCCGGGGGCAGCGCGGCGGCGGAGGCGGAGAGCGTCTCGCGGCTGGGCATCCCGGCCTGGTCGGGGACGTGTCCGGCGGCCGAACCCGCTGCGGCGCCCGGCACTTGGGCCGTCCCGCCGGCGCTGCCGAGACTGCAGGAGCCCGTGCCGGGCCCTTCGGCGGTATCACCGGAGAGGCCCCCGAAGTCGAGGCCGTACCCGTAGTCGTTCTGTTCCTCGGCGCTCACAACGGACCCCAGATTCCACGACAGCCCCCGTAGTGTGGCAGGGCGCGCGGGAGTGCGCAGGCGCACGGTTCCCCGGCGGACGGCGCCGACGGCGCACGAACGGCGCGCATCGGGACATTGGCTCCAACCACGGGCAAAGGATGGCATAGCGCAGGGACCGGCGGTAGCCGGACCGGCCGCCTTCCACTCCTCCGAGGGGCCGACGCGGAGGTGTTCGCCCAGCGTGCGGCGGTGGGGTGTGCGACTCCCGCACCCGGCGCGCGCACCCGGGCCGCGCGCCGGTCATCCCTCCAACTCCCGTGCCCGCCGGGCGTGGCGGACCGGTCGGCCGACGGGTGTCAGCGCGCCCGCAGGCCGTCCAGCAGGATCTGCAGCAGCCGGTCCGAGGGCCCGGCGGCCGGCTGGCCGTCCGGTTGCGGAGAAATCGGCGAGAAACCGCCGGCCGCCGGCACGGAGACCGACGGACGGGCCGCGTGCACCGGCACCGAGGCCGTCAGCACCAGCACCACGTCCGACACCGTGACGCCCGGCCGCAGTTCGCCCGCCGCACCGGCCCGCGCCACCAGGGCGGCCAGCAGCTGCAGCAGCAGCCGCGGATCGGCGTCCGCCGCCGACGGCTCGACCACCCCGCCCGCGCGGGCCTCCTCGCCGCGCAGGTCGAAGCGGACCGCCGCGGGCGGTTCCGGCGTCCGCTGCTCGGGCACCCGGCCCAGCTCCTCCGCGTACCGGAACGCCTCCGGCGGCAGCAGCCGCCCGGCGCCGCTGCTCACCGCGCGGGCCAGGTAGCCGGCCAGCGCCTCCCAGGCGCCGTCACCGCCGTACAGCGACTCCCGCGCCTGCGCGGTCAGCCACGCCACCTCCTCGGCGGCGATCCGCTGGACCAGCACCTCCTTGCTCGGGAAGCGCCGGTAGACGGTGCCGACCCCGACCCCGGCCCGGCGCGCGACCTCCTCCATCGGCGCGCCGTAGCCGAACTCGCCGAACACCTCGCGGGCCGCCCGCAGCACGCTCTCCAGGTTCCGCCGGGCGTCCACCCGCAGCCGGGCCCCGGGCACCGGCGCGCCGGCCGGGGCCGGCTCGGCCCGGTACGGGACCGCGGCCTGAACCGCGTCGACCGTGGCCGGCCCGCCCCGCGTCGGCAGGTCCACCGGACCGCGCTGCTCGGGGACCGTGCCCGCTCCGGCCTGCGGTGCACCCGCCCGCCCCAACACCTGCTCCTGATCCATCATCCCAACTCTCCCCCGCAGGCGTCCGAAACCGGACCCTGTCGTCGCCCGCCCCTGCACCCCCCGGTGCAGCTCAGCCCGTCAGAAATGACCCGATGACCCATTGCTCGTGCCGCCCGTCCCGTTCCGGTGACCACGGTTCGTGCCGCCGCGCCGGGTCCACGTCCGGCTCGGCGCGTCGGCACCGACCGGGGCCCTGTCCGGGAACTACCCTTCCCCGGATGACTGTCCCCCAGTCGGGTTCTCACGCCAACGCTGGAACTGGCCGTAGTGGCCGCTCCACGGTGCGTCGCCGCCGATTGTCATGGCGACGGCCGCCCCGGTACACAATCCGACCATAGTTCACCACTCTCCGAGGCCGAAAGTGCGTCAGAAAGTCGCCCGGCAGGCACAACTGGCCACGGCGGTCACTCGGGTCGCAACCAGCCCCGTACGGACTGTGGACAAGACGACCCCCGTCGGTCCTTCATAGGGGGCGTGATGGGGGGGACACCCCCGGCCGCGGGGCGGCCGGGAGGGAAACGTCGCTTCGGCAGGAGGTGCACCATCAGGATCCTGATCGCCGGCGGCGGCTGCGCCGGAACGGCCGCCGCACTCCACCTCCAGCGCGCCCTGCGGGAACGGCTGCGGCGCGGCGAGGTGGAGATCACCGTCGTCGAGCCCCAGGCCTACTTCACCTACCACCCGCTGCTGGCCGAGGTGGCCGCCGGCTCGATCGACCCGAGACACGTGGTCGTCCCGCTCCGCCGGGTGCTGCCGGACTGCCGGGTGCTCACCGCCCGGATCACCCGGATCGAACACGCCGCCCGGCGCGCCCTGGCCGACGCCGCCGGGCCCGGCGAACCCCCCGCCCCGCTCGAACTGCCCTACGACGTCCTGGTGGTGGCCCCCGGCTCGGTCTCCCGCACGGCACCGGTGCCCGGCCTCGCCGAGCACGGCCTCGGCTTCTCCACCGTCGGCGAGGCGGTGGGCCTGCGCAACCACGTCCTGGAGCAGCTCGACCTCGCCTCCGCCACCCGCGACCCGGCGCTGCGCCAGTCCGCGCTCACCTTCGTCTTCGTCGGCGCCGGCTACGCGGGCGTCGGCGCGCTCGCCGAACTGGAGGACATGGCCCGTACCGCCGTGCGCGGCTACCACAACGTCCGCGCCGAGGACCTGCACTGGGTCCTGGTCGAGGCGACCGGCCGGATCCTCGCCGAGGAGTCGCCCGAACTCGCCGCCCACACCCTCGGCGAACTGCGCGAACGCGGCGTCGACATCCGGCTGCGGACCACCCTGGAGTCCGCCGCCGACCGGGTCGTGGCGCTCTCCGACGGCAGCCGCTTCGGCGCCCGCACCCTGGTCTGGACGGCGGGCATGCGGCCGTCCCCGCTGCTGCGCGCGACCGACCTGCCGCTGGACACCCTCGGCCGGGTGCGATGTCTGGCCACCCTGCAGGCCGTCGGACCGGACGGACGCGCCCTGCCCGGCGTCTGGGCGGCCGGCGACTGCGCCGCCGTACCGGACCCGAACGCGGACGGCGCCCCGTGCGCCCCCAACGCCCAGCACGCCTTCGCCCAGGCCGAGCTGCTCGCCCGCAACCTCGTGGTGGCCCTGGACGGCGGGCCGCACGCCCCGGGCCTGGCCGACTACCGGCCCGGCCCCGCCGCCTGCTCGACCTCGCTCGGGCC
>NZ_JBEXJK010000568.1:0-4148 GCF_040609095.1 Kitasatospora sp. NPDC004799 | reverse complement strand
GCCCCGGGCCCGTGCGTCGTCAGGGCCCCGGGGCCCGAATAGGTCCGCCCGCTCCCACCGGCTACGCTCGGCCCCGTCGAACGAACGATGGGGTGGACCGAGTGGGCAGGTGGGAGCGGGCGCTGGACGCGGCCGGAGTGCGGGAGGCCGGGCTGCGGGCCGACTACGGCCGGCAGCGGCAGCAGGTCGCCCGGTACCGGCGGGAGGTCGCGCTCGCGGCCGAGCTGCTGCTGCCCGCCCGGACGGTCCCGCACGTGATCGCCGCCGCCGCCTTCATGCACCGCACCGACACCCTGCTGGACAGCGGCCCGCCGGCCGAACGCCGGGCGGCGTCCGAGCGCTGGCAGCGGGAGGTCACCGACGGCCTCGCCGCCGGCCGTACCGACGACCCCGAGCTGCGGCCCCTGCTGCACAGCGTCGAGGCCCACCCCGTCCTGCGCGACCGGGTGCTGGACTTCCTGGCCGCCACCGGGGCCGACCTGGACTTCACCGGGTTCGCCACCGAGGAGGACTACCAGGCCTACGTCGACGGGTACTCGCTGCCCGGCTTCATGGTGGTCGCCGCGCTGCTCGGCCCGGACGGCGACCAGCGCGACTACCGCGCCGCCTGCCGCACCTTCATCGACGGCAGCCAGCGGCTGGACTTCGTCAACGACCTCGCCGAGGACCTCGCCGAGGGGCGGCTGACCATCCCCGCGCGGACCCTGGAGGAGTACGGCGTCACCCGCGCCGACCTGGAGCAGGCCCGCGACCTGCCCGCCGTCCGGGCCCTGCTCGCCGCCCTGCTCGACCGGGCCGGACGCACCCTCGCCGAGGGCCGGGCCGTCATCGACCGGGTGCCGCCCGCCCACCGGCCGATGGTCCGCTGCATCGTCGGCGTGGAGGAGCTCACCGGCGCCGCCGCCCGCGCCGACCTCGGCGCCCTGCTGCGCCGCTCGGCGAGCCCGGCCAAGCCCGCGGCGCTGCGGCTGCTGGCCCGGGAGTTCCTCCGGGCCCGCCGGCTGCGCGGCTGACCGGGTTCACTACCTCTGCGGCTGGCCGGCTCCTGACCGGTGCGGCTGACCGGCCGTGGGTCCGCGAACGTCTCGCCGGCCCGCGAACGCCGTCGGTTCCGGATGTGCCGGTCCGGTGTGTGCGGCCCCGGTGAGGATGATCGGAGTCGGCGTCCACAAGCGGAACCTCCCTTTGTCGTAGGCGATTCGGCGGGTCTGTCAGCGCTATGTCCCGGGCCGGACGGTCTGGCTAGCATGAGCGCGCTCAGCACACAGGACCCAAAGACCCCAATCATTGGGAGGACCCTCATGAGTGCCCTGATGGCCGACATCCGTGACGCCGGCGCGCTGGTGATCGACGAGGACACCCTCGTCTTCGAGGACGAGTTCGACGCCGACCTCACCCCCGTGGCCTGCATCGACGACGTGTACGTGACCTACGTCCCGACCAGCTTCCCCTGCGAGTTCAACTCCTGATCCGTCCAGGCCCCGAAGCACGGCGCACGTAGAACCCGAAGACCTCAATCATTGGGAGGACCCCCATGAGTGCCCTGATGACCGACATCCGCGACGCCGGCCTGCTGGAGATCGACGAGGACGCGATCGTCTTCGAGGACGAGTTGGACGCCGACCTCACCCCCGTCGCCTGTCTCGCCGACCCGTGGGTGACGTACGTCCCGACCCGCTTCCCCTGTGAGTTCAACTCCTGATCCACCCGGCTCCGAAGCACGACGGACCGCGGCGGACCGGGAAAGGACGGAACGATGAGCACACCGCCCGACCCCGGCTCCGCCGCGGTCCTGGGACAGGAGGCGCTGCGGCGCCGGGCCGAGGCCTTGGCCGCCCGGGCACCCGGGCCGCACCGCCCGCTGCGCACCGACGGCCGGTGGTGGTACCTCCGGGACCCCCGGATGCCGGAGTTCGCCCACGGCTGGAAGCTGCACCTGTCCGCCCGCCCGGAGGGGTTCGCGGCCCTGCTGGACACCGTGCTGCCGATCCTGCTCGGCCGGGTCTGCGACCTGAAGTTCGCGGTGAGCACGGCGGCGCTGGCGGAGCTCAACAGCGGCCGGCACGGCGCCGCCGCCGTGGGCAAGGCCGTCACGGTCTACCCCCGGCCGGAGGAAGTCCGCGCCCTGGGGCTGGAGTTGGCCCGGGCGCTGGCCGGCCGGGAGGGCCCCGCCGTGGTGAGCGACCGCCCGGTGCGGCCGGACGCCCCGGTGCACTACCGCTACGGGCCGTTCCGGGTCACCGACGACGAGGCGCAGGCCGGGATGGCCGGGCCGGACGGCTCGCTGTTCCCCGGCCTGGCCGAGGCCCGCTACCGCCGGCCGCCGTGGGCGAGCGACCCGTTCGAGGCGCCCGGCGCCCCCGCCCGCCCGGCGACCACCCGGGTCGGCTCGGGGCGCTACCGGATCACCGCCGGCATCGCCCGCGCGGCGAGCGGCCACGTCTACCGCGCGGTCGAACTCGCCACCGGGCGCGAGGTGGTGGTCAAGCAGGCCCGGGCCTTCGTGGGCGAGGACGGCGCGGGGACGGACGCGCGCGGCCGGCTGCGGCACGAGCGGCGGGTGCTCGACGCGCTGGCCGGGGTGCCCGGCGTGCCCGCCCTGGTCGACTACTTCCGGCACGGCACCGACGAGTACCTGGTCGGTTCCGCCTGCGGGCCGATCGACCTGCGCCGCGAGGTGCTCACCGGCGGACCGTACGCCGCCGACGCGGAGGCCGCCGCCGCGGGCGGGCGGGACTGGTGGACGCTGGCCCGCCGGCTGCTGCGGGTGCTGGACGCGGTGCACGCGCGCGGCGTGGTGGTCTGCGACCTCAAGCCCGCGAACGTGGTGCTCGACCGGGACGGCCGGCCCGCGCTGGTCGACTTCGGCGTGAGCGCCCTGGCCGGCGAGCGCCCGCCGGGCGCCACCGCCGGGTACGGCCTGCCGGGCGCCACCGGGCAGGACCCCACCGAGGACCTCTACGCGCTGGGCGCCACCCTGCACCACGCCCTCACCGGCCTCGACCCGGTGGTGATCGACCCGGACCCGGCGACCAACCGCGACCGCACCCTGGCCTCCCTGCGCGCGGCCCTCCCGGAACCCGGGCACCCGGCGGCCGAACTCGTCGAGGGCCTGCTGGACTTCGACCCCGCGCGGCGCGCCGCCGCGGCCGCCCGGCTGCGCGAGGGCCGGGTGCCGGCCGCCCGTCGGGGTGCGCCGGTCGGGCGGGCCACGGGGTGGCCCACCGAGGCGCTCGACCACACCGTCACCAGCTGCGTCCGGATGGCCCGCGAGCTGGTCGCCGCCGACCCGGGCGCGGAGCGGCCCCGCACCCTGCTCTCGCTGTACGACGGCGCGGCGGGCCTCGGCCTCGAACTGCTCCAGCACCCGGACCGCCCGGACGCCCGGGCCGCCGCCGCCGAGCTGGCCCGCTGGACGGCCGCCCACCCGGCCCTCGGCCGGTTGGACGGCTCGCTGTACCAGGGCCGTACGGGCGTCGACCTGTTCCTCGCCGAGGCGGCCGCCGCGCTCGGCACCGCGCCCCCGGAGCACCGCCGGTACGAGGGGACGGGCGTCGACCAGATCTCCGGCACCGCCGGGATCGGCACCGGGCACCTGCTGCTCGCCGCCCTCGGCCCGTCGGCCGGGGCGCACCGCGCGGCGGCGGCCGACTGCGCCGCCCTGCTGGCCGGCCGGCCGCTGGACGACCTCGGGGAGGAGCCCAACCCGGGCACCGCGGCCCTCGCCGAGGGCTTCGCGCACGGCCGCGCGGGAGTGGCCCACTTCCTGCTCGCGATGTCCGACGAGGCGTCCCGGCAGGGCGCCCGGGAGATCGTGGACGGCCTCGCGGCCGACCTCCCGGGCATCATGGCCGCCGCCCGGGCGCCCGGGGCGACCCGCCGCTACCTCGCCTGGTGCCGGGGCCTGGCCGGGCTCGGCACCCTGCTGGTCCAGGCCGGCCTCCGGTACGGCGACGACGACCTGCTCGCCCTGGCCGGCGAGGCGGCCGACACCTGCCGGACGCTGGCGCCGAGGACCGCGCAGGTCTTCCGCTGCTGCGGGCTCGCGGGCGTCGGGGACCTCCTGGTCGACCTCGCGGTGGCCACCAGGCCGGCGACGAACGCTTCGAGCGCGACCCGGAGTTCGACCTCGCCTCCCACTGGGCCAC
>NZ_JBEXJK010000567.1:0-4184 GCF_040609095.1 Kitasatospora sp. NPDC004799 | reverse complement strand
GACCCGGACGGGCTGCACTGGAAGACCAGGGACGTGGTCGCCTGGGCCGCCGGGCCGCGGGGGCCGTGCCGTTCTGCGCCGCGCACTCCGGACCGGTCAGCCGGTCGAGTCCACGGGGAAGGCCACCGGGTACGCCTCCGCGAAGTCGGCCGAGCGGGCCACCTCGCGCCACCTGGTGTCCTCCGCCAGGAGCCGCCGGTCCATCGCGATCGAGAGCTCGGCGGCGTTCACCCCGAGCGGCAGGTGGTGCGGGATGTCGCGCCGCTTGGCCACCCGGACCAGGATCTCGGCGGCGCGCACCGGGTCGCCGGCGGTGGCGGCGCCGCCCTGCCGCAGCCGCCGGTTCACGGCGCCGACCGTCCCGTCGTAGGCCTCCGGGACGTCGTGGACCTCCATCGAGGAGCCGGCCCAGTCGGTGGCGAAGCCGCTGGGCTCGACCACCAGCACCCGTACGCCGAACGGCTCGGTCTCGGCGCGCAGCACCCGGCTGAACCCGTCGATGGCGAACTTCGCCGCCTGGTACGAGGCGATGCCCGGGGAGCCGCCGACCCGCCCGCCCACCGAGGAGAACTGCACGACCAGCCCGCCCTTCTGCTCGCGCAGCAGCGGGAGCGCGGCCTTGGTGACGTGGTAGACGCCCCAGAAGTTGGTCTCGAACTGGGCGCGGAAGTCGGCGTCCTCGGTGGTCTCGATCGGCGAGACGTTGGCGTAGCCGGCGTTGTTCACCAGCACGTCGATCCGGCCGAAGGCGGCGTGCGCCTCGGCGAGGGCCGCCCGGGCCGCCGCCGGGTCGGTGACGTCCAGCGCGACGGGGCGGATCCGGTCGCCGAACTCCTCGACGAGGTCGGCGAGTTGCTCGGGCCGACGGGCGGACGCGGCCACCCGGTCACCGGCTTCGAGCGCGGCGCGGACGAGGGCGCGACCGAAGCCGCGCGAGCTGCCGGTGATGAACCAGGTCTGTTCGCTGTTCTGCTGCATGCTCTGCTCCATGCCGCTAGTAAAACACCGTTGCGTTATTAGCACAACGGTGTTGCGGTATTACGGCAACGCCGTTCCCCTACCATGGGCGGGTGGATGACGCATCGGAGTTCCAGCGCGCACGCTCACCCGAGGCCAAGCGCCGGCGCGAGGCCGCGATCCTGGCGGCGGCCCGGTCGCTCGGCGCCGAGCGGGGCATCAGGGACATCACCCTGACCGACATCGCCGCCGCGGTGGGGATGCACAAGTCGGCGCTACTGCGGTACTTCGAGACCCGCGAGGAGATCTTCCTGCGGCTGACCGCCGAGGGCTGGGCGGAGTGGTCGGAGGCGCTGACCGCGCGGCTGCGGGAGACCGCGGAGCCGGACCCGGCCGCCGTCGCCCGGGCGTTCGCCGCCACCCTCGCGGCCCGCGGGATGTTCTGCGACCTGCTCGCCCACGCCCCGCTCAACCTGGAGCGCAACGTCTCGCTCGACGCGGTGCGCGCGTTCAAGCTCGCCACGCTCGCCGCCCGCGAACCGATCGACGCCGCCGTCCGCGAGCTGCTGCCCTCCCTGGACGGGCAGGACGTCGTCGACCTGATCGCCACCGCCGTCTCGCTGGCCGGGGCCATGTGGCAGATCGCGAACCCGGGCCCCGAGGTCGCCGCGCTCTACCGCAGCGACCCCCGGCTGGCCCACGCCGTCATCGAGGTCGAACCCCGGCTCGCCCGCATCCTGACCGCCACCCTCACCGGGCTGGCCGCCGGAACGGGCACGCCGCGGGACTGACCAGGCCACGCCGCCCGGGGCCGTCGCGGTGCACTCGGATGGATCATCTGACGTGCCGCACAAGGGATTTGACCCTACGGTGCGGCCAGGGGGTCATCCGAGCGGAAGGCTGTTTCTGGCAATGGCTGGCAAATTCGAGCTGTACGTGGACGAGGGCGGCATGCACCGGTTCCGGCTCAAGGCGAGCAACGGGGCGATCGTGGTGACCGGCGACCCGCAGGAGAGCAAGGACGACTGCCTGAAGAGCATCGCGTCGATCCGCAAGCTCGCGCCGTACGCGGAGCTCAAGGAGACCGCCGGGTCGGTGTGACGCCGTGGGACCGGCGTGGCGCCGTGAGGTCCGTAGGACGGCGTGGGACCGGTATGACGGCGTGGGATCGGTATGACCGTTTGACCGTATGACGGGGCGCGCTCCGGGACGCGGGTCGGTGGTGCAAATCGCCGACCCGCGTTCGCCTGTACGACAGATCCCTTTGGCCGGGTGCACGCCGGACGCGGACAGAACACCGGCATGCGCGTCGCCATCGTCACGGAATCCTTCCCGCCCGAGGTCAACGGAGTCGCCCACAGCGTGCTGCGGACGGCCGAGCATCTGGTCCGTCGGGGCCACCGGCCCCTTGTCGTCACCCCCGCGCCGGCGCGGGGCGCCGCGTGCCCGCCGGAGACCTTCGGCGGCACCGGGGCGGGGGAGATTCCCGTGGTGCGCATCCCGTCGGTGCCGCTGCCGGGGTACCCGCAGGTGCGGATCGCGCTGCCCAGCCGGCAGCTGGCCGCCGCGATCGCCGGGCACCGGCCGGACATCGTCCACCTGGCCAGCCCGTTCGTGCTCGGCGCGCGCGGGATGCAGGTCGCGGCGCGGCTCGGGGTGCCCGCCGTGGCCGTCTACCAGACCGACCTGGCCGGGTACGCGCACGCCTACCGGGCCGGGCGGGGGCTCGGGGAGGCCGCCGCCTGGCGGCGGATCCGGACCGTGCACCGGGCGGCCGCCCGCACCCTGGCGCCCTCCACCCCCGCCGCCCAGGACCTGACCGCGCACGGGGTGCCGCGGGTGCAGCTGTGGCCGCGCGGGGTGGACTCGGCGCGCTTCCACCCCCGACACCGGGACGAGGCGCTGCACCGGGCGCTCGCCCCGGGCGGGGAGGTGCTGGTCGGGTACGTCGGACGGCTGGCGCCCGAGAAGCGGGTCGACCTGCTGGCCGCGGCCTCGGCGCTGCCCGGGGTGCGGGTGGTGGTCGTCGGCGACGGCCCGTCGGCCCCCGGGCTGAAGGCCTCGATGCCGGGCGCGGTGTTCCTCGGCCGGCGCACCGGCGACGCGCTGGCGCGCTGCTTCGCGACCCTGGACGTCTTCGTGCACACCGGCCCGCTGGAGACCTTCTGCCAGACCATCCAGGAGGCGATGGCCAGCGGCGTGCCGGTGATCGGCCCGGCGGCGGGCGGTCCGCTGGACCTCGTCGCCCACCACCGCACCGGCCTGCTGGTACCGCCCCGGGACGGCGCCGCGGTGGCCCGGGCGGTGGCCGAGCTGGCCGCCGACCCGGCTCGGCGCGCCGCGTACGGGCGGGCCGGGCGCGCCGAGGTGACCGCGCGCACCTGGGAGGCGGTCGGGGACCTGCTGCTGCGGCACTACGCCGAGGTGCTGGCGGAGCACCGCGGGCTGCCGCTGCCGCCCAGCGTCCCGGCGGCGGTCGAGCCGGTGACGCCGGTCCTGCCGGAGGAGCTGCCGGCATGAGGCCTGCGTCCGACGGCGGTGCGGCAACAGGGGACGGCGGGGGTCTGACGATCGTCCGGCTCGCCAACTTCGTCACCCCGGTCTCCGGCGGCCTGCGCACCGCGCTGCGCCACCTGGGCGCCGGGTACCGGGCCGCCGGACACCGCCCGGTGCTGATCGTCCCCGGCGAGCGGCGGTCCGAGGAGGAGACCGAGCAGGGCCTGGTGGTCACCCTGCCCGGCCCGGTGCTGCCGGCCAGCGGCGGCTACCGGCTGCTCACCGACCGGCGGGCGGTGGCCGCCGAGCTGACCAGGCTCTCCCCCGACCGGCTGGAGGTGTCCGACCGCACCACGCTGCACTGGACCGGCCCGTGGGCGCGGCGGCACGGGGTGCGCTCGGTGATGGTCTCGCACGAGAGCGCCACCGGGCTGCTGCGCACCTGGGGCCTGCCGGGCCCGCTGGCGGGCGCGGCGGCCGACCGGCTCAACGCGGCCACGGCCCGCGCCTACGACTCGGTGCTCTGCACCACCGACTGGGCGGCGGCGGAGTTCCGGCGGATCGGCACCCCGAACCTGGTCCGGGCCCCGCTGGGGGTGGACCTGGACGCGATGCGCCCGCTGCCGGCGTCCGAACGGGCTTGTCGACCTTGCGGCCGGCGATGTCCATGGGGAGGGTGATGTTCTCCAGGGCGGTCAGCGTGGGGAGCAGGTTGAAGGCCTGGAAGATGA
>NZ_JBEXJK010000566.1:0-4185 GCF_040609095.1 Kitasatospora sp. NPDC004799 | reverse complement strand
GTGGCTGAACCGGCGCCGACGCCCGCCGGTGGACTGGCGGGGTCGGCTGGCGGCCTGGTGGCCGCACGCCCGGACCGCGCTGCCGCGCCGGGCCGGGGCGGTCCTGCTGCTGCTCCTCGCCTTCGGGCTACTGCTGTGGGCGGGGGCGGTGCTGCGCTACCCGGTCGAGGCGGGGGAGAAGCTCGACCTCTCGCCCGCCGGGGCGTTCGGCGGCCGGCTGCGGCCGGCCGGCGACCACGCGGCCCGGCAGGTGGTCGGCCAGCTCGGCGCGGCGCTCGTCGCGGCGGCCGTGATCGCCTTCTTCCCCGCCCGGGTGGGCATCGGTACGGCGCTGCTGACCGGGGCCGGGGCCCTCGCCATCGGCTACCTGCGGCTCGGGCCGCCGATGACGGCGCTGGAGACGCCGCAGGCGGTGGCCGACCGGGTGGTCGTGTTCGAAGGCGGGATGGGGAGTTGGGCCGGCATCGCGGCGGTGGTGGCGATCGCGGTCTCGCTCGTTCTGGTCGAGCGGGCCGCCCACCGGCTGCTGAAGCCCGCTCAGGAGGCCCGCAAGCAGGTCCGGGAGGCCTGGCGGCGGCTGGACGCGCGGAGCGCGGCGCGGTCCTCCGGGCCCGGCACCGCCACCCAGCGGGTGCCGGGCGTGCCGTACGGACGGTGGCGGACGGGCGGTGCGGGTGCGCGCGACCGGGTGCGGTTCGCGCTCGGGACGACGGCGGTGCTGGTGCTGCTGCTGTGGGCGGCGGTCGAGGTCCGGCTGGCGGCCACAGGGGTGCACCGGACGCCCGACTCCTGGGGGACGGGGCAGACCGGTGCGGCCTACCAGGCCGGGTTCGTCCTGCTGCTGGGGGTGGTGTCGCTGGTGAGCACCCTCGGGACGCCGGCCACCGCCCGGGGGCTGTTCGTGCTCTGGATCCCGGCCACCCTGTTCCTGGGCGCCTGGCCCGGACCGCTGGGGCCGGTCGAGGCACTGCGGATCCCGGTGTTCGAAGGCCTGTTCCGGGCGATCGCGGGGTGGTGGGGGCACGGGGCGTTCTGGGCCGCGCTGCTGGTGGTGCTGCCGCTGGCGGCGTACGCGGGGCTGCGGACGGTCCGGAGGCGGGCGGGGCGCGGGTGAGCGGGTGACGGGCTGACAGATCACGACTGACAGATGACAGCTGACAGCTTTCGAAATCTGTCAGCTGTCATCTGTTATCTGTTCGCTGCCGCCGGAGATCCGTCGGCCGTCGCGCTGCCGTCCGGGCGCCCGCCCGCCGGTCCGCCCGTTCAGCCCGCTCAGCCGACCAGCCGGGAGAGCTCGATCGAGTGCCCCGTCCGCTCCGCCTTCGCCCGCAGGTAGCGGACGTTGCTGGCCGAGACGTGCACCCCGGTCGGCACCCGGTGCCGTACGGCGACCCCCAGCCCGGCCAGCTGCGCCGCCTTGTCCGGGTTGTTGCTCAGCAGGTCGATGCCGGTCGTGCCGGTCAGGCCGGCCTCGCCGAGCGCGGTGAGCATCTGGGCGGCCGCGGTGTAGTCCCGGCCGTCCTCGGGCAGGCCGAGCGCGGTGTTGGCGTCGTACGTGTCCAGACCGGAGTCCTGCAGGGCGTAGGCGTCCAGCTTGTTGTAGAGCCCGATGCCGCGGCCCTCCTGCCGCAGGTAGAGCAGGTACCCGCCGGCCTCGCTGATCCGCTCCACCGACTCGCGCAGCTGGGGCCCGCAGTCGCAGCGGTCCGAGCCGAAGACGTCGCCGGTCAGGCACTCGGAGTGCAGTCGCACCAGCGGCGTCCCGCCCGCGGGGACGGTGCCGAGCGCGAGCGCCAGGTGCTCGGCACCGTCGGCGAGGCCGTGGAAGGTGAAGACCTCCGCCTCGGCGCGGTATCCGTCGGGGAAGGTCAGCGGGATGCGCACACGCGAGCGCACCGTGGCGGAGCCGGGCTGCGGCATGGGTGGGCCTCCGTGGATCGAGAGGTGGACCGGGGCGGACCGGGGTGGACCGTGATGGATCGGAGGTCGACCGTACTAGGTAGTTCCAATTTGAACAACTAGGGGCCATCGGGACGGGCCCCGGCCACGGAGGCGCACAACACCCCATCGGCCCCGTCTCTTCCCACCCGGCCTTCCAGCATGCGGACGGTGCGCTGATCCGAGCCGCTGCCGCTGACGGCCGGCGGCCGGCGCCCGGCACCCGACCGGAGCGGGCACCGATTGTCGGGTGCGGCAGGGTAGGTCCTTCCTACGGTGAAGGTCAGTAAGGGAAGGACGGGGTCGGCGTGCTGGAGCACCTGAACCGGGCGATGGACCGGATCGAACACGGGCTGGACCGCGAGGTCGACGTGGCCGAGCTGGCGCGGATCGCGATGGCGTCGGAGTACCACTTCCGGCGGTTGTTCTCGATGCTCGCCGGGATGCCGCTGTCGGAGTACGTCCGGCGCCGGCGGCTCACCGTCGCCGGGGCCGAAGTCCTGGACGGCGAGCGGACGTTGCTCGACATCGCGGTCCGGTACGGGTACTCCTCGGGGGAGGCCTTCGCCCGGGCGTTCCGGGCCATGCACGGGGTCGGGCCGGGGGAGGCCCGGCGCGACGGTGCGGTGCTCGTCTCGCAGCCCCGGATGTCCTTCCGACTCGTCGTGGAGGGAAGCAGCAGTATGGAATACCGGATCGTCGAGAAGCCGGACTTCCGGATCGTCGGCAGGAAGGCCCGGGTCACCCTGGTCTACCTGGGGATCAACCCGGGGATCGCCGAGTTCATCAAGGGGCTCGGCAAGGAGCAGGTCGAGCGGATCGCCGCCCTGTCCGGGGGCGACCCGGCCGGGATCGTGTCGGTGAGCGACGACTTCTCGCCGAACCGCGAGGAGGGGTCCGAACTCGACTACTGGCACGCGGTGGTGGCGCGCGAGGGCGCCGACGTCCCGGCCGACCTGGACGTGCTCGACGTCCCGGCCGGCACCTGGGCGGTGTTCACCAACACCGGGCCGTTCCCGCAGGCCCTGCAGGAGATGTGGGGGGACGTGGCCAGCCAGTGGTTCCCGTCCAACCCGTACGAGGCCCGGCCGGGCCCGGAGATCCTCCGGACCCGGTTCGTCCCGGGGACGGCCGATGCCGAGGCGGAGCTGTGGATCCCGGTGGCGCGGGCCGTGCGCGGCTGACAACTGACAGCCGACGGATAACCGCTAACAGATAACAGATGACAGCTGACAGATTTTGAAATCTGTCAGCTGTCATCTGTCATTCGCTCGCCCGCCCACCCCCGTTCGGCCCACCCCACCCGCCAACCGCCGCCCCGCCCCGCATGCTGGGGCAGGAGGTGCGGGGGCCGAGGCGCCGAAAACCCGGGAGTTCCCGAGCGAGCTGCGAGGACAGACGTCATGAAGCAGACCTCCGTCACCACCGACGCCCCCTGCTGGACCGAGCTGGGCACCTCCGATCCGGCCGCCGCCCGGGCGTTCTACACCGAGCTCCTCGGCTGGCAGGTGGACGACACGGCCCGCCCCGGGGACGGCGACTACACCCAGATGCTGGTCCAGGGCGCCCCGGCCGCCGCCATCACCCCCCGCTACGCCCCGCAGCAGCCGATCGCCTGGACCGTCTGCATCGCGGTCGCCGACGCCGACGCCACCGCCGGAAGGGTCAAGGCGGCCGGCGGCCGGATCCTGAAGGACCCCACCGACGTCTTCGACCTCGGCCGCTTCGCGGTCGTCGCCGACCGCGCCGGCGCGGTGTGCATCCTCTGGCAGGCCCGCGCCTTCCGGGGCGCCGGGGTGTTCAACGACCCCGGCGCGCTCGGCTGGGTGGAACTGCTCACCCGCGACCCGTCCGGCGCGCTCGCCTTCTACCCGGAGGTCTTCGGCTGGTCCGTCACCCCGTCCGAGCACTATCCCCAATGGGGCCTGGACGGCCGGGACTTCGGCGGCATGCTGACGATGGACGACCGCTTCCCGCCCGAGGTGCCGCCGCACTGGCTGCCGTACTTCGCGGTCGCCGACGTCGACAACACCGTCGGCCGGGCGGTGGCGCTCGGCGGCGACGTGCCGGTGCCCGCGAGCGGGATGCCGGGCGGCCGGCGGATCGCCGTGCTGCGCGACCCCCAGGGCGCCGAGTTCGGCGTCTACACCGCCGGCGCCGAGGGCTGACCCGTGAGAACTCGCACCCGCAACCGTGTCCTCGCCGGAACCGCGCTCGCCTTCGGTGCCCTGACCCTGGCCGATCGGA
>NZ_JBEXJK010000565.1:0-4190 GCF_040609095.1 Kitasatospora sp. NPDC004799 | reverse complement strand
CTCGTCCGACCGGGCGCGGCGCGCGGCCGCGCGGCCGGGCGCGCCCGGCGGCACCGGACTGCTCCTCGGCGGCGCCCTGGTGCACCCGGGCCGCCGGGGCGGCACCGGCACCGCGGCCGCCCGAGACGGTCACCCCGGCGGCGACGGCGCCCGCGGCGGGCGCGGCGGCCGTGCCGGGCCGCTGGGCGGGCGCCGGCACCGTGGCGGACGCCTGCTGCTCCGGCGTCACCTGCCGGTCGTCCTGGGCGCCCTGGGCGGACTCGGCGCCCGCGGCGCCGTCCGGTTGGCCGTTGACGGTCCGCGCGGTCTCCGGTCTGGATGCCTCGGCGGCCGGACGCGGCGCGAGGGACGGCGACAGCGCCATCCCTCCCGTGGTCCGGAACAGCTCGTCGGCACCCGGGAGACTCACTCGGCGGGGCGGCACCGGTCGAGCACCTCCCTGGCGAGCTGGCGGTAGGCGGCGGCACCGACCGAGTTGGTCGCGTACGTCGTGATGGGCTCGCCGGCGACGGTGGTCTCCGGGAAGCGCACGGTCCGCCCGATGACGGTGTGGAAGACGTGCTCGCCGAACGCCTCGACGACGCGCGCCAGCACCTCGCGGCTGTGCACGGTGCGCGAGTCGTACATGGTGGCCAGGATGCCGTCCAGGCGCAGGTCGGGGTTGAGCCGCTCGCACACCTTCTCGATGGTCTCGGTCAGCAGCGCGACACCGCGCAGCGCGAAGAACTCGCACTCCAGCGGGACGATCACGCTGTGAGCGGCCGTCAGCGCGTTGACGGTCAGCAGGCCGAGCGAGGGCTGGCAGTCGATGATGACGTAGTCGTAGTCGGGCAGCAGCGGCTTCAGGGCGCGCGCCAGTGCGGACTCCCGGGCCACCTCGCTGACCAGCTGCACCTCGGCGGCGGAGAGGTCGATGTTGGACGGCAGCAGGTCCATCCCCGGAACGGCCGTCTTCAGCAGCACCTCATCGGCCGTCAGGCCCCGCTCCATGAGCAGGTTGTAGACGGTGACGTCCAGCTCCATCGGGTTGACGCCGAGGCCGACCGAGAGCGCGCCCTGCGGGTCGAAGTCGACGAGCAGCACCCGGCGGCCGTACTCGGCCAGCGCCGCGCCCAGGTTGATGGTCGACGTGGTCTTGCCGACGCCGCCCTTCTGGTTGCACATGGCGATGATCTGGGCGGGGCCGTGCTCGGCGACGGGCGCGGGGATCGGGAAGTACGGCAGCGGACGGCCGGTCGGGCCGACCCGCTCGCGGCGCTGGCGCGCGGCGTCGGGGGCCAGCGTGGCGGCGTACTCCGGGTCCGGCTCGTACTCGGCGTCCGGGTCGTCGTAGGCGCCGTAGGCGAACTCGCCGTAGGCCAGGCCGTAGGCCGCCAAGTCGGCGTCGTGATCGGTCACCGTGGTCACCTGTGCTGTGTTCTGGCGTGCTTCGAACGTACGGAGTGCGACCGAGCCGACCTCGGCCGAGCCCACGGAGGGCTGCCGGGCCCCGGGCTCCTCACTCGGCTGGCCGGCGGTGAGTTCCGCCAGTCCTGGCTGACCACCCCCGGGAGCAATTGTCGACTCATTCACAAGTCGTCTTACCTCCTTGGGCATCCAGGACTCTATGTCGATTCGTCAGCGTGGCAGCATGCCGACGGTTTGCGACTCTAGGCCGTTCAAGGCGTTCGCAGCAACACAATCCACGGTAGTGGGCAGGATGTGTCGACTATCGAGCGGGCTGCTGTCAAGGGATGAGAGGGTCACCGGCCCCAACGTTTCTGCGGGCGGGTGACATGACCGACGGATATTGACGACAGAGCGACCTACCCGGTCGACCCGCTGATCACGGGCACGGCGAAGCCCCCGGCCCGAAGTGATCGGGTCGGGGGCGAACGACCGCCGGGCGGTCAGGGGGTTCAGGCGAGCACGCTCTCCAGGGAGACCGACTCCAGGCCGAAGGCCTCGGCGACGGCCGGGAAGGTGATCTGGCCCTCGTGCACGTTCAGGCCCTTGGCGAGCGCGGCGTCGCGGCGCAGCGCCTCCTTCCACCCGCGGTTGGCCAGCTCCAGCACGTACGGCAGGGTGGCGTTGGTCAGCGCGTAGGTGGAGGTGTTCGGGACGGCGCCCGGCATGTTGGCCACGCAGTAGAAGACCGAGTTGTGGACCTTGAAGGTCGGCTCGTCGTGCGTGGTGGCGTGCGAGTCCTCGAAGCAGCCGCCCTGGTCGATGGCGATGTCGACCAGCACGGAGCCCGGCTTCATGCGGGAGACCAGCTCGTTGGTGACCAGCTTCGGGGCCTTGGCGCCCGGGATCAGCACGGCGCCGATGACCAGGTCGGCCTCCAGCACGGCCTTCTCCAGCTCGAAGGCGTTCGACACGATGGCCTTGATCTTGGTGCCGAAGATCCGGTCGGCCTCGCGCAGCTTGTTGATGTCGCGGTCGAGCAGGGTCACGTCGTAGCCCATGCCGATGGCGATGGTGGCCGCGTGCCAGCCGGAGACGCCACCGCCGATGACGACGGCCTTGGCCGGGTGGGTGCCGGGCACGCCGCCCGGCAGGGTGCCGCGGCCGCCGGCCGGACGCATCAGGTGGTACGAGCCGACCTGCGGGGCCAGCCGGCCCGCGACCTCGGACATCGGGGCGAGCAGCGGCAGCGCGCCGTTCGACAGCTGCACGGTCTCGTACGCGATGGCGGTGGTGCCCGACGCGACCAGCGCGTCGGTGCCGGCCCGGTCGGCCGCCAGGTGCAGGTAGGTGAAGAGGGTCTGGCCCTTGCGCAGCCGGTGGTACTCCGAGGCGATCGGCTCCTTGACCTTCAGCAGCAGGTCGGCGGTGGCCCACACCTCGTCGGCGGTGGGGAGGATGGTGGCGCCGGCGGCCACGTACTCCTCGTTCGGGATCGAGGAGCCGACACCGGCGTTGTCCTCGATGTAGACCTCGTGCCCGTTGCGGACCAGCTCATGCACGCCGGCGGGCGTGATGGCCACGCGGTACTCGTGGTTCTTGACCTCGCGGGGGATGCCGACCTTCACGACTGAACACGTCCTCTTGCCATGGGGGTCCCGACCGGAGAAGACCGGTGGGCGACGCGCACGTGGGGAAGCCTCCGGGCAGCCCGGGGCAGGGATCGCTGCGCGACTGAGTCCGAGTGTAATGAAGCCCAGTCGGCGTGTCAGCCTTCCAAAGTGAATAATTTTCCCGCACGCATTGGCAGGTTCGTAGGCTTCCCCTGCGACTTACCCGCCAAAGACGTCCCAACCGGGCATATTCGACAATACCTCCGAAACGCCCTTCACCACCCGGCGTCCGCGCGTTCCCGCAGGTCCGCGAGGGCCACCGCGACGGCCTCCCGGCCCCGCTCGTCCCCCAGCCGGCGCAGCACCGCGAGCGCGGCCCGGTACTCCCGGTCGGCCTCGTCGAAACGGCGCTGCGCGGTGTGCGCCTCGGCCACCCGGGAGAGCAGCCGGGCCTCGGCCGCGTGGTCCCCGAGCGCCTGCCGCAGGCCGAGCGCCCGCCCGTACCAGTCGGCGGCCCGCACCGCGTCGCCGAGCGCCCGGTGGCAGTTGGCCGCACTCTCCAGGGCCCGGGCGCAGAGCGGTTCGTCGTCGGCCTTCCGGGCGTGCTCCAGCGCGGCCCGGTAGTGGGCGGCGGCCCGCGCCCCGCGGCCCGCCGAGGCCTGGAGGTCGCCCAGGTTGAGCAGCGCGGCCGAGGCCCGGCGGGGCCGGGCGCTGCGCTCGGCGACCTTCAGCACCAGCTCGTGCAGCCGGTACAGGTCGGTGGGGGCGGCGGCCCCGGTCAGCGGCAGCGTCCGCAGCAGCGCGGTGACCAGGCGCCCGGCCGAGCCGTCCAGGTCGCCCTGGCCGATCGCGTCGGCCACGGCGCCGAGCAGCAGTTCCCGCTCGCCGAGCAGCCACTCGCGGGCGTGCGCCGCCGAGCGCAGCCGCAGCGGGGCGGGCAGCGGGTCCGGGCCGGGGCCGGCCGCCGGGTCGAGCAGCGCGCGGGCCGACTCGGTGAGCCGGACCAGCCGCTCCAGCAGCCGGGCCCGGGCGAGCTCGGTCTCGGCGGGCCGGTCCTCCTGCTCGCGCAGCCGGACCAGCCGGGGGTAGAGCCGCCCGGGCACCCGGTAGCGCGGGGTGCCGTCGGCGGCCGGCGCCTCCTCGCCGAGCAGCTCCCGCTCGGCGAGCGCGGCCAGCGTCGCGGCCGCGTGC
>NZ_JBEXJK010000564.1:0-4196 GCF_040609095.1 Kitasatospora sp. NPDC004799 | reverse complement strand
GCGGGCACTGCGGGGCTCCACCACGGCGGTGCCGAGCGTGCCCACCGGCCGCCCCGCCCGGGTCCACCGGCAGCACCGCATGCCCGCCCGCCGCCCCGCCCGGGTCCACCGGCACCGTGCCCGTCCCGTTCAGCAGCTGGTCGGCCGACGGCGTGTAGTGCTGGGCGTTGGTCGCCGCGGTGGCGCCGTGGTGGTCGCCGAGGGCCCTCCACAGCGGGACGGCCTGGCTCAGCAGCATGGCGGCGATCACCCGGCGGCCGGTGAGCAGGTTGCGGATGCCCTCCTCGTGGGTGAAGTAGGCCTGGGCGGGCCGGTCGTCGGCCTGCTGGGCGGCGCTCCAGCCTCGGCCGAGCAGTCGGCCCCAGGCTCCGAAGCGCAGGGACCGGGCCAGGGCGGGCGAGGCGGCCCGCGCGATCCGGACGGCCAGTTCGGGCCGGCCGGTGGCCTCGGCCAGGGCGGCGGCCCGCTCCAGCGCCGCGCCGCACCGGGCGACGTCGGCGGCGGTGGTGGCGGCCCGCGCGATCCAGTCGGCGAAGTGGTCGCAGATCCGGTCGACCGGGAACGGCTGCGGGTCCTGCCGGAAGACGGCCGCCACAGTGTCCTCGGCGCAGCGGTAGCCGTCGTCCCCGGCGGTCAGCAGGCCGAGCCCGGCCAGGCGTTCGGCGGTCCCTTCCGCGTCCGGGAGTTCGGTGATCGCGGCGAGGTGGTCGGGCGCCAGGTCGGTGCCGTCGAGGGTGGCGAGCAGGCGCAGCACGCGGTGGGCCGGTGCGTCGAGCCGTTCGAGCAGCAGCGGGAGCAGTTCGGCGACCTGGCCGGGCAGGGGCAGCCGGGCGTCGGCGGTGGTGTCGAAGCGGGCCAGGCCGGCTGCTCGGAGCAGGTGCAGGGGGCGGCCCTGCGCGGCCTGCCACAGGGCTCTGGCGGTGTCGGTCTCGCCGGGGGCGAGCGGGCGGCCCAGTTCGCGGACCAGCAGTTCCGCGCCGGCCTCGTAGTCGAGGCCGGGCAGTTCGATGACGGTGCCGTCCTCGCCCAGCAGTGAGCGCCGGTGGGCGGCGAAGACGAAGGTGGCGTCGGCGGCGGTTTCGGCGAGGGCGAGGACCTGTTCCCTGGTCAGCTCGGCGTTGTCGACGTAGACGAGGAGGTGCACTCCGTCCATCAGCCGGCGCAGGTCGGTGTTCGACGGGGCGTAGCCGGCGGCGTCGTAGCAGGCTTCGAAGACGTCCTGGGCGAGGTCGGCCACGTCGCGGTTGGCCGCGTCGAGGTAGAGCGTGCCGTCCGGGCCGGGTGCCAGCCGTCGGGCGGCGTGGCGCAGCAGCATGCTGGTGCCGCTGCCGGGCGGGCCGTAGAGCTGGACCAGGCCGCTGGTCCTGACGCCTTCGGCCAGGGCGGCCAACTGGGCGGCCCGGCCGAGGGGTTCCTGCTGGCGGCGCGGGAGCAGGACGGTGCGCTCGCGGCGGACGGGTTCCGGTCGCTGGCCCTGCATCAGCAGGGTGACGGAGGAGCCGTGCTGGGCGTCGACGAGCAGGTTGTGGCTGCCCACGATCACCGGGGCCCGGTTGTCGCCGCCGATGTCGACCCGGTAGTCGTCGCCGGTGCTCCCGTTGCGGACGCCGGGGGCGGATCCGGGTGCCGCCGTGGGGGGTTGGTGCGTCTCTTCCATCGTCACACCGCTTTCCCGGCCGTGCACGCGACCGCGTTCGGGGCGGTCCGCCGCGCGGGCAGCAGCCGATCGGAGGAGGGTCGGTCACCCGGGTGGAACCGGCGGTGACCGGGGCCGCGTAAGGCGGCCCGGGATCGGATGGTAGCGACGCCGGGAGTGCGGGATACCGTCGAATGACGGCTTCTCCCGCAGGCCGGGTCGGGATCGGTCCCTTCGCGCGTCGCGGGGGTCAGGAGAAGGCGATGCTGCCGAGCAGGGCGAGGTCCTCGACCTTGAGGGTGCGGTAGCCGGTCGAGACCGCTCCGGAGTCGCGCAGTCGGCGCAGGGCCTTGTGCACGGTGGGTTCGGCGGCGCCGGAGAGGGTGGCGAGTTCCGGTTGGGTGATCGGCCAGTGGATCACCGCTCCGGCGCCGGCCGGTTCCCCGTAGGTCACGGCGATCTGGTGGATCACGCGGGCGAGCCGGGTGGCGACGTCGCAGCCGGTGAACTCGATCCGGCGGGCGTTCGCGGCCCGCAGCTTGGTCACGACGGACTCGTTGACGGCCTGGGCGATCCGCGGTTCCCGGCGGGTGAAGTCCAGGAACTGCGCCCGGGTCACCGTCCTGGCCGTCACCGGTCCGCAGGTGGTGACGGTGGCCGAGCGGGGGCGGCCGTCCACCGCGGCGAACTCGCCGACCAGGTCGCCGTTCATGCGCACGGCCAGCAGGGCGTCCCGGTCGTCGGGGGTGCGCCCGGTGACCTTGACCACGCCGCCGAGCAGGATCAGCAGGAAGTCCGTGGTGTCGGCTTCCCGGATCAGCACGCGTTCCGCGGGGTAGCGCACCGCGGTGCCGAGCGTCAGCATCCGTTCGCGGTCGGCCGGGGCCAGCCCGCCGAGCAGGCTCGACAGCGGCCAGACCCAGTCCGGGTCCGGGCGCCGGCGCGGCCGGGCGGCGTGCCGTTCCGTGCCGTCGTCGCGCTGTTCCCCGTCGGGGTTCCGTTCCCCGTCGGGGTTCCGTTCCCTGCCGGCCATGCCCCACCGCCCGTCTCGCGTGTTCCCCGCTCGCCCCGTACGCGCCGGTGCGCCCAGTATGCGCTCATCGCCGGGACGCGGCGGCCGTCCGCACCGGCGGCGGACGCCGCGCGCGGATCGGCGGTGATCCCGTATTCCGACGGGATCACCGGCCCGGATCGGCGGCAGGCTGGGAACCGCGGCGGGCGGCGACGGCGTCGGGGTGGACTGACGCGGCCATGGCGGCGGCGCGCGACCGGTTTCTCAGGAGGCGGCGATGGATTGGGAGTTGGCCTACCGTCCGGTGCTGGCGGTGGACATCGAGGGCTCGTCGGGGCGGGGGGACACCGCGCTGATGACGATCCGCCGGGTCCTCGCGACGGCGCTGCGGGAGTCCTTCGGGCAGAGCCGGATCGACTGGTCGGCCTGCCTGCGGGAGGACCTGGGCGACGGGCTGCGCGTCACCGCCCCGGCCGGGGCCGCGAAGGCGGCCCTGATCCACCCGCTGGTGCACGAGTTCGCGGCCCGGCTGCGCGCCCACAACCGGACGGCCGCACCGGCGACCTCGATCCGGGTCAGGATGGCGCTGCACGCCGGCGATCTGCGGCTCGGGCCGGACGGTGAGGTGGCCGGACGGCCGCTGGAGGTGCTGTCCCGGCTGCTCGACGCGCCGGTGGCCCGCACCGCCCTCGCCGCCGCCCCGGCGAGCACGGTCGCCGTCCTGGTCCTGTCGCAGCACTTCCACGAGGAGACGGTGCCGCACGGGTACCCGGGGATCGACCCGGAGATGTTCCGTGAAGTCACCGTCCGGGCCAAGGAGTTCACCGCCCCGGCCTGGCTCGGTCTGGCCGCGGCCCCGTCCGGTCCGCCGGGCCCGCCCGGTCCGTCCGGCCCCTCGGCCCCCTCGGACCCGGCCGCGGCGCCCTCGCCCGCTGCGGCCCCGCCCCGGCCGCGCGGCCGCTCGACGATGGTGAACAAGGCCTCCGGCCAGGGCGTCATCAACGCCGTGCAGAACGGCGATCAGTACATCAACACCACCACCACGAGACCCTGAGGGAGCAGCATGGATCAGGAACTGGTCGCACTGGCGGAGGCGGGGGCCGCGGTCCTGGTGAGCTCGATGGCCACCGACCTGTGGCAGTCCGCCAAGGAGGCGACGCTCTCGGTCTTCCGCCGCCTGGGGCGCGGCCGGCAGCTCACGGTCGAGGCCCGGCTCGACGACAACGCCGCGATGGTCGCGGAGGCCGTACGCCCCGAGGAGGTCCGGCAGGCCCTGTTCGCCTTCTGGACCCTCGAACTGTCGGCCGTCCTGCGCCAGGACCCGGCCGCGCGCGCGGAACTCGCCCGGCTGGTCGCCGGGTTCGACGGCGGGCCCCGCGAGCCGGCCGCCGAACAGAACAACACGGCCCGCGACTCCGGGACCGTCTACGCCGTCCAGCACGGCGACCTGCGGGTCTACCCACGGGCGGACGACCGGCCCTGACCCCGCCCGGCGCCGCCGCCACCGTACCCGCCGAGGACGACCTGGCCCGCCAGCTGCTGCTGCAC
>NZ_JBEXJK010000563.1:0-4220 GCF_040609095.1 Kitasatospora sp. NPDC004799 | reverse complement strand
GGAAGCTAAGCCTTACAGCGCCGATGGTACTGCAGGGGGGACCCTGTGGGAGAGTAGGACGCCGCCGAACAATTCTTCAGAAAGAACCCCCAGCCGGGGAAACCGGGCTGGGGGTTCTTCGCGTTTCCGGGCCGGACGAACTATTCCTCGGAGCCGGAGCCGGAGCCGGAGCCGGAGCCGGAGCCGGAGTCAGAGCCGGAATCGGTCTCGGACTCGGACTCCGTCCCGGGCCGTGGCTGCTCGGTGGCCGGTTGCCCTTGGGCCTGGGCCGGCCGCTGGTCATCGGGCCGTGGCGTCTGGGAGGCCTGGGGTGCCTGCGACGCCTCACCCGACGGCCGGTCCGACGGCTGGTCGGTCGCCGGGGCCGTCGCCTGAACCTGACCGGCGGGAGCCGCCGAGCCCTCCGCCGTCCCCCAGGCAGGCCGGCTGAGCCACTTGTCGGAGCTGTTGGTGAGACGCGCGACGCCCGTACCGTCCGGCCGCATGCTGTAGAGGTCCGCCCCGGCGCCCGCGGGGGCCTGGGCGAAGACGATGGACCTGCCGTCGGGCGCATAGGCGGCCGTGCCGTAGAAGGCGTCCGAGGGCGCCGGGGTGAGGGCCCCGATGGCGGTGCCGTCGGGGTGGACGGTGTAGATGCCGCCGCCGGGGGCGTTGTCGGGCCCGGCGGGGAAGGTGGTGAAGAGGATCTGGGTGCCGTCGGGGGACCAGTCCGCCCGGTCCCCGGCGCGCAGTTCCCAGGGGGTGAGCTGGCGCAGCCCCGTGCCGTCCGCGCTGACGACGTAGATGGCGCGGCTGTTCGCGGGCTGCCCGGTGGCGCTGGTGCGGTACTCGAAGGTGAGCTGCTTGCCGTCGGGGGACCAGCTGGGGTTGCTGACCGAGCCGGAGTAGGGCTTGTCGTTGGTGAGGAAGGTGAGCCGCTGGACGTCCGTGCCCTCGGGGCTCATCAGGTAGAGGTCGGAGTACTGGATCTGGTGGCTGCTGCCCTGGTCCTGGGCGCCCCAGGAACGGCTGAAGGCGATCTGCTTGCCGTTCGGGGAGAAGGCCGGGGCGCGCTCGTCCTCGTTGGCGCAGTCGGCGCTGCCGCTGTCGCACACCGGGCTGACCTGGTGCTCGGGGCCGCCGGCGGTGGGGACGGTCCAGAGCCGGGCGGTGCCGGTCTGCGGGTCGGTGCGGTCGAAGGCGATGGTGGCGCCGTCGGGGGACCAGTCCGGGCGGTCGTCGAGGGCGCGGGCCGGCGGCTGGGTGACCTGGTGCCGGCCGCTGCCGTCGGGGGAGAAGGTGACGATCGCGCTGCTGGTCCGGGAGGCGTCGGTGTAGGCGCGGCTGACGATCAGCCCGTTGTGCACGGTGGCTTCGGGCGCTCCGACGGCCGCGCCGATCACGCCGGGGGTTGCGGCGGGCGTCGCCTCGGGGGTGGCGGTGGGGATCTCCGGCCGGATCTCCGAGAGCGGGATCTCCCCGGGCTCGGCCCCGCAGCCGGCGAGCAGGGCACCCAGAAGCAGGAGGCCCGCACCGGCGCTCGCGCGGGTGCGGGCCCTGCCCGTTGGTGACTTTGGTGACCGTCGTGTTCCGGTGGTGATCGGTGTCATCTCCGCCTCCGAGCCTCTCGACCGCTCCGACGTGTGCCCCCGCCGCGGATTCAGGACGAAGGCCCCTGGAAGGAGCTGTCACTGTGTCAGACCGGGAGCGTCGGCGACCGGGCGACACGCGACGGGCCGCGCTCGCTCGGTCGCACGGAGTAGGCGTGGCCGGAAGGGGAGTGCGGAGCGGGTCAGCCCCGGGCGGAGCGGCGCTCGGCCTTGGCGAGGGCCTCCGCCTCGTCCTCGGCCTCGGCGACCTCCAGGGTGGGCGCGGTGCCGCCGAGGTGGGCGGGCAGCCACCAGGTGTCGTCCGGGCCGGAGGGCTTGCCGGGGTACTCGCGCTGGGCCCGGTCGAGCATCTCGCTCATGGCGGCGCGCAGCCGCCGGGTGACCATCACGGGCTTGTCGTCCGGCCCGAGGTGGATCGGTTCGCCGATCATGATGGTGACCGGGACGTGCCGCTTGGTGAGGGTCTTCGGGCGGCCCTTGGTCCAGAGCTGCTGGGTGCCCCAGAGCACGACGGGCAGCAGCGGGGCGCCGGAGTCCGCGGCCATCCGGGCGGCGCCGGTCTTGAACTTCTTCAGCATGAACGAGCGGCTGATGGTCGCCTCCGGGAACACCCCGACCACCTCGCCGGCCTTGAGGGCGCGCACGGCGGCCTCGTACGCGGGCTGGCCGTCGGTGCGGTCCACCGGGATGTGCTTCATGCCGCGCATCAGCGGGCCGGAGATCCGGTGCTTGAAGACGTCGTCCTTGGCCATGAAGCGGGTCTTGCGCTTGCCGCCGCGGTACGCGCCGAGGCCCGCGAAGAGGAAGTCCAGATAGCTGATGTGATTGCTGACCAGTACCGCTCCCCCCCTGGCGGGGATGTGTTCGGCGCCGACGATCTTGATCCGCACGTCGAGCGCGCGGAAGGCGGTGAGTGCGGCGCCGATCACCGGCGGGTACACGAACTCTGCCACGGTCAGTCCTGACTTCCACGGGCCGGAGCCCGGTTCGGCGGGTACCCGCTCCGTTGCGCGGGCGGTGCCGACCGGAGCACGGCACGCCGCGGCGGTCACGGGTGATTCACGGAGATGATCCCCCGAACGAGTGCCTGCTGTCACCTGAGGCGTGCGGTCAAGCGAATATTGGCGGTGTGATGTCCGTGATGAATTCGAACGGGAACTTTTCCGCCGCCCGCGTCAGGCGCCGGCGGTCAGGCGGCCCTGGGCGCGCCGGACCAGCGGGTAGAGCTCGCAGCCCACGCAGTAGCCGAACGCGGCGTTGACGAAGGCGGTGGCGAGGGCGGCCGAGCCGGCCAGCACGCCGAGCCAGTCCACGTCGGCGCAGTAGCCGAGGGTGCCGACCGCGGCGAACACCATGAGGACGCCCTGGTCGAAGCGGAGCGGCCGTTCGTCCATGGTCGCGGAGGGCGGTGCGAGCCGGGGCAGCACGAGCGCCTGGACCAGCCGGACGTAGGGGGCCAGGCGCAGGCCGCCGAACGCGCCGAGGGCGAGGACGAGGGTCTGGGCGGCCAGGAGGGGGCAGTTGCCGGTGCGCAGGACGACGGCCAGGACGATCGAGCTGAGCGCTGCGGCTAAGCGGGGGCCGCGAGGATCGGTCTGCATCGGGGGGCTCCGGGGGGTCGCGACGGACGGCGGCAGCGGCAGGCGGCGGCGCGGGGCGTCAGCGTCGTCGGCGGACGGTGGCGCGGGCCGGGCCGATGACGCGTCGGCGGGCCGGCGGCGGCGTTGGGCGACGGTCGGAGTCCACCGGCCGATCGTACGCGGCCGGGCCCCGGCGGTCGACCGGGTTTCGGGGGCCGGGGAGCGCTGCCGCAGACTGGAGGGATGGCCTGGCCGGCGGTGTGCGTTGTCGTGCCCTGACGGCGGCCGGACCCGGCCGCCGCGGGCCGGGGAACGATGGCCGGGGAACGACGGGCCGGGAGCGACGGGAGGCTGAGGGTTGAGCACCGAGGACGGGGCGGTACGGCTGTCGGAGGCCGAGCTGGGCGGGCCGCTCGGCGCGCGGGCGACGCTGGTGCAGTTCTCGACGGCCTTCTGCCAGCCCTGCCGGGCCACCCGGCGGGTGCTCGCCGAGGTGGCCGGGATGGTCGACGGCGTCGAGCACGTCGAGGTGGACGCAGAGGAGCGGCTGGAGCTGGTCCGCCGGCTGGAGGTGCGGCGGACGCCGACCGTCCTGGTGCTGGACGGGGAGGGCCGGGTGGTGCGGCGGGCCGCGGGGCAGCCGCGCAGGGTGGACGTGATCGCGGCGCTCGGCCGCGTGGTGTGAGCAGTCCGGCCGCACGTGTTCCGCCCCGTCGGGTGGAGTCGGCCTCGGGCTGGGGCAGGATGGTCGCAGGCGGCGGGAGCAGCCGCTCGGCATAAGCTACTGGCCAGTAGTGACCACTGCACTACCGGCGGGTATGCTGCCAGGAAGTTCCGGACCGGCACGGGAATCCGCTGCCCGGAGCGGGTGCGTGCCGTGTTCGCGCCCGCTTGCACCGCCGCAGCCGCCGGACGAGACCAGTACAGGAGACAAGGCCGTGAGCTTGAGGATCGTTGTCTGTGTGAAGTACGTGCCGGACGCGACGGGTGACCGTCGTTTCGCGGACGACCACACCACCGACCGGGAGGGTGTGGACGGCCTCCTGTCGGA
>NZ_JBEXJK010000562.1:0-4230 GCF_040609095.1 Kitasatospora sp. NPDC004799 | reverse complement strand
GTCCGGCGGCGGCGGGCCGGGCCGGTGGTGCGGCCCGCCGCGGGCGGTGAGCCGGCCGCGCACGTTGTCGGCGGCCAGCACGTCGGCCCACCGCTCCGGGTACTCGGAGGGCACGTCGACGTCCTCGCCCTCGTCCTCGCCCCACTCCTCCTCGACGCCCTCGGCGAGCCCGAGCTCGCGGGCCCGCCGGGCCCGTTCGACGGCCCGCCGGGCGGCGACCTCGCGGACCACCGCGGCGGCCGCCTCCTCGTGGGCGCGCTCGTTCTCGGCGCGCGCGTCGGCGGTCTCCAGGGTGGGCCAGCGGCGGTCTATCGCGGCGTTCATCGCGGCGCCGATGAGCACCGCGAGCGCCACCACGAAGATCCACAGCAGCACCGCCACCGGCGCCGCCAGCGAGCCGTACACCGAGGGGCCCTCGACCGAGCTGACCAGGTAGAGCCGCAGGCCGACGCTGCAGAAGACCAGCACCACCAGGGCGACCAGGGCGCCGGGGATGTCCTCGCGCCACGGCGTCGAGACCGGGACGGCCAGGTGGTAGAGGGTGGTCAGCGAGACGATCAGCAGCACGATCGCGACCGGCCAGTAGAGGGCGCCGACCAGCCCGGCCACCCCCGGCACGGCGTTCTCCACCAGCCCCGGCCCGGCCATCAGCAGCGGCAGCACCAGCGAGCCGATCACCAGGGCGCCGAGGTAGAGGCCCAGCGACATCAGCCGGGTCTTGACGATGCCCCGCTTGCCGTCGAGCCCGTACATGACGGTGATGGTGTCGATGAAGATGTAGAGCGCTCTGGAGCCGGACCAGAGCGACAGCAGGAAGCCGATCGAGATGAGGTCCGGCCGGGTGTGGTCGAAGACCTGGCTGAGCAGCGGGACGACGACCTCGTTGACGGAGGAGTCCGACAGGACCGTCCCGGAGGCCGAGACGATGTCGTGCTTGAGCCGGTCGATGGTGCCCGCGCCGAGGAACTCGTCGAGGTAGCCGAGGGTGGCGGCCAGGCCGAGCAGCAGCGGTGGGATCGACAGCAGGGTGAAGAAGGCCGCCTCCGCGGCGAGCCCGGTGACCCGGTACTCGACGCAGGTGTTGGTGGTGTCCTTCACCAGCTCCCACGCCGTGCGGGGCCAGGTGGCCTGTTTGGCCGCGCGTCGGGAGCCCTTGCCCCTTCGCCGGGAGGGCCGCTCGGCGTTCGCTCTGCTCGTGTCGCCTGCTGCTTGCACAGGGCCAACTTATCGGGCCGGGGCCGCGCGGTTGATCTCCCCGGGGGTACGGGCGCGTGAACGGACGTCCGGGCGGGGAGCGGCGGGAACACCCGGATGTCCCACATGACGAAACCTCAGCGTCCAGCATTCGGATGTTAGTGGACCGCGAGTCCCGCGCCGTGCGAATCTCTTGCCATGCCTAGCGCCGGAACCACCCTAGTAGGTCGACTCCACGTCGATCTCCTTCGCGTGTCCAGCGCCATCTGTCCGGTGACCTGAGCCCACCCCCGCCGCACCACCGCACCCGGCGCCGATCCTCTCCGCCATCCCCGCCGCAGCGGATGCGCAGGCGCCCGCCCGGTCCCGGTCGCTGCCCTCAAGGCCTTGATGAATCCGCAGGTCAGAGCAGGACCGCACGGCCGAGCACGCTCCGCGACCCATCCGGCGCCAGCGCCACCTGCCCAGAAGGACTTCACCATGGCCACCTCTCCCGAGACCGTCGAGCCCGCGGCCGACCGCCCCGCCGAGCGCCGCCCCGCGGCGGCCCGCAAGGTGACCCGCCACCGCGGCGAGGGCCAGTGGGGCATGGGCCACTACACCCCTCTGAACGCCAACGAGCAGTTCAAGAAGGACGACGACGGTCTCAATGTGCGGACACGTATTGAGACGATCTACGCGCACCGGGGCTTCGACTCGATCGACCCGGCCGACCTGCGCGGCCGGATGCGCTGGTGGGGGCTCTACACCCAGCGCAAGGAGGGCATCGACGGCGGCAAGACCGCGATCCTGGACCCGCACGAGCTGGACGCCGAGTACTTCATGCTCCGGGTGCGCATCGACGGCGGCCGGCTGACCGTCCCCCAGCTGCGCGCGGTCGCCGAGGTCTCCGAGCAGTACGCGCGCGGCACCGCCGACCTGACCGACCGTCAGAACATCCAGTACCACTGGATCCGGATCGAGGACGTCCCGGCGATCTGGCGGAAGCTGGAGGCCGTCGGCCTGTCCACCACCGAGGCCTGCGGCGACACCCCGCGCGTCATCCTCGGCTCCCCGGTGGCCGGCATCGCCGAGGACGAGATCATCGACGGCACCCCCGCCATCGAGGAGATCCAGCGCCGCTTCATCGGCAACCCGGACTTCTCCAACCTGCCGCGCAAGTTCAAGTCCGCGGTCTCCGGCTCCCCGCTGCTGGACGTCGCGCACGAGATCAACGACATCTCCTTCGTCGGCGTGGTCCACCCCGAGCACGGGCCCGGCTTCGACCTCTGGGTCGGCGGCGGCCTGTCCACCAACCCCAAGCTGGGCGTCCGACTGGGCGCCTGGGTCCCGCTGGACGAGGTCGCCGACGTCTACGGCGGCGTCATCGGCATCTTCCGCGACTACGGCTACCGCCGCCTGCGCAACCGCGCCCGGCTGAAGTTCCTGGTCGCCGACTGGGGCGTGGAGAAGTTCCGCCAGGTGCTGGAGGAGGAGTACCTCAAGTACCGGCTGGTGGACGGCCACGCCCCCGCCGAGCCCGTCGCCCGCTGGCGCGACCACGTCGGCGTCCACCAGCAGAAGGACGGGAAGTTCTACATCGGCTTCGCGCCGCGCGTCGGCCGGGTCGACGGCAAGCTGCTCGGCCGGATCGCCGACCTCGCCGCCGCCCACGGCAGCGACCGGGTCCGCACCACCGCCGAGCAGAAGATGATCATCCTCGACATCGCCGAGGAGCACGTCGACTCCGTGGTGGCCGGCCTCGAGGAGCTCGACCTGCGGGTGACCCCCTCGCCGTTCCGCCGCGGCACCATGGCCTGCACCGGCATCGAGTACTGCAAGCTCGCCATCGTCGAGACCAAGGAGCGCGGCCGCACGCTCATCGACGAGCTGGAGCAGCGCCTGCCGGACTTCGCGGAGCCGCTGACCATCAACATCAACGGCTGCCCGAACGCCTGCGCCCGCATCCAGGTCGCCGACATCGGCCTCAAGGGGCAGCTCGTCACCGACGAGCACGGCAACCAGGTGGAGGGCTACCAGGTGCACCTCGGCGGCGCGCTCGGCCTGGAGGCCGGCTTCGGCCGCAAGGTCCGCGGCCTCAAGGTCACCAGCGCCGGCCTGCCCGACTACGTCGAGCGCGTGCTGACCCGCTACCAGGCCGACCGCACCGAGGGCGAGCGCTTCGCCCAGTGGGCGGCCCGGGCGACCGAGGAGCAGCTGTCGTGAGCGAGCGCAGAGAGCGAACCACTAGGCAGGGCGTTGTGAGCGAAGCGAACGCCGAGCGCAGCGAGGTGGGCGATGAGTGAGCGAGCCGCACCCTTCTTCTGCCCCTACTGCGGGGACGAGGACCTGCGCCCCTCCGAGGCCGGACACGGCGCCTGGGAGTGCCACGGCTGCCGTCGCGCCTTCCAGCTGAAGTTCCTCGGCCTGCTGTCACCGACCAACCACGGGGGTACACCGCATGAGCAGCACCGCGACTGACTACGCGTCGCTGGCGGAGCGGGCCGGGCGGGAGTTGGAGGAGGCGAGCGCGCAGGAGGTCCTGCGGTGGGCCGCCGACACCTTCGGCCGGCGGTTCTGCGTCACCTCCTCGATGGAGGACGCGGTGGTGGCCCACCTGGCGTCCTCGGTGCTCCCCGGCGTGGACGTGGTGTTCCTGGACACCGGCTACCACTTCGCGGAGACGATCGGGACGCGGGACGCGGTGGCGGCGACCATGCCGGTCAACGTCGTCACGCTCACCCCGCTGAAGACCGTCGCCGAACAGGACGCCGAGCACGGGCCGCGCCTGCACGACCGCGATCCGGACCTGTGCTGCGCGCTACGGAAGGTCGAGCCGCTGAACCGGGGCCTGGCCGGGTACGACGCGTGGGCGACGGGACTGCGCCGGGACGAGTCGCCGAGCCGGGCGAACACCCCGGTGGTGTCCTGGGACCCGAAGCGCCGCAAGGTCAAGCTCGCCCCGATCGCGCGGTGGACGCAGGAGGACGTGGACGCCTACGTCGCCGCGAACGGCGTGCTGCTCAACCCGCTGCTGTGGGAGGGCTACACCTCGAT
>NZ_JBEXJK010000561.1:0-4233 GCF_040609095.1 Kitasatospora sp. NPDC004799 | reverse complement strand
CCGGGCACCTTCGCCGAACTCCGGGCCCTGCAGCACGACCGGGCGCAGGCCGTCCCGGGCCAACGGGCCCCGGAGGCCGACTGACGGGCGGGGGCGGCCACCCGCTCCCGGGGGCGGCGGCCGCCCGGGGAAAGCGGGCTGGCCGCGGCGACGGGCCCGTACTCCGGACGAGCGCACCTCTACCCCGGCCACCGCCACCGTGGCAGAAGATGATCGCTGGAAAGGAAGAACAGGCTTGGGTGCCCCACCAACGACCCGGCTGGGGCTACAGTGTCCGCCGGGGGAAGGGGGGGCCATGGGGGCGCGGGAACTGCCACGCACGTATCGGGCGAACCGGCGGAAGGCGAATGCGAGCGTGATCTTTATGGGTTGCGCGGCGATCCCCTTCGTGATCACGGCATGGACGCAGGAGATCTTCCCCCATTGGGTGAAGCTGCTGGTGAGTGTGGCGACCCTGTTGCTCGTCGTAGCGGTGGCCGTCACCCTTCCGTGGTCCGGCACCTGGGTGGACGGTGCCGGAATCCGGGTCCGGGGACTGCTCCGGACGCGGCGGCTGAGCTGGGCGGACATCGAGGACATCAGAACCAAGCCCCTGCGGCCCTCGCCCGGCAATCAGCCCTTCATGCCGAAGATGGTCGCGTACGCCTACCTGTCCAGCGGCCGGCGCGTGCTTCTCGTCCACGTCAACGATCTGCACCTCGGCTCGCGCTTCCAGGTCGAGTGGGAGATCGGCGTCCTGCGCGCCGCCTTGGCTGAACTGCGCGACAAGGACCCGGTCCAGGGCGCCGGTTCCGCCTGACCGCAGAAAGCCGACGACGGGCCGCTGCGCACTGACCTGCTCGCCGCGTTGCGCCGGGCCGCGCGGAGCGACCGGATGACGTGGGAGGCCGATCCGGTCGCCGAAGCGCTCGTGGAGACCGGTACCTCCCGCGTATGGATGTTCGACGCTTGGCGGAGGACTCGGCGTCACCCCCGGGCGGATGGCAGCGGGTTGGCAGGCTCGTCCAGCCACGCCCGGTGCTCGCCCCCGTCCACGGTCAGTCCGAACCGCTCGAAGCCCGGAC
Organism: Kitasatospora sp. NPDC004799; assembly: GCF_040609095.1. Classification (NCBI taxonomy): domain Bacteria; kingdom Bacillati; phylum Actinomycetota; class Actinomycetes; order Kitasatosporales; family Streptomycetaceae; genus Kitasatospora; species Kitasatospora sp. NPDC004799. Next base: position 3,169 of record NZ_JBEXJK010000561.1, on the reverse strand, counting down.
GGCCCTCCTTCTCCCACCACCGGACGACGTCCTCGACCTCCGACCACACCCGGCGCGGACCCGACTGCCGAACCTCGAACCGGCTCGCGCCGTCCACGAAGTCGACCGTCGCCCAGGATGTGACGGCCGTGTCGAACAGCCACAGGGTGGTCATCCCGTCGCCGTCGCTGCGCCGGTAGTAGAGGTCCGGCAGGGCCAGGCCCACGACGAAGGCCGCCAGCCAGTCGTCGACGACGTCGAGCGGGCTGAGGGTCGTGTGCTCCTGCGCGGCGTCGCCGGGCCAGTCGCCGGGCAGGTAGTCGTCGACGGGCGGGGCCTGGTAGCGCTGCTGGCGCATGCGCATGAACGCGGAGGAGCCGGTGAACGGGCCTTCGGCGGTGGTGCCGGAGACGGTGAGGCGGGCGACGGCTCCGCCGCCGAAGAGCGGTGCGAACGGCAGCACCAGGACGCCCTGCAGGCGGATCTGCCCGATCACGGCCGCGGGGACCTCCCGTACCGAGCAGGTGAGGATCCCCCGGTCGTACGGGGCCGAGGGCGGGTATCCGTCCGCGGCATCGCCCACGACCGCGGTCGGGGCGGCCTCCAGGGCCCGGAAGTTCGCGGCGGCCTGGGCTGCGACCGCCGGGTCCAGCTCCACCGTCACCACGTTGTGCGCCCCCTGGCGGTAGGCCAGCAGCGCGGCGTTCCAGCCCGGGCCGGTCCCGCCCTCCCAGACCCTGTGGCCGTCGCGCACGTCCAGGTCGCGCAGCATGGAGGCCACCATCGTCGGCATGGACACCGACGACGTCGGCTCCCGCTGCCCGTCGTCCGCTCCGCCGTCCCACTGCGTCACGATCGCCACGTCGGAGTACGCGAGCTCCATCCACCTGTCGGGGCTCTCCGCGCGGTCGCAGCGTTCGTAGCCGCCGCCGGTGCTCGCCCAGAAGACGTCCGGGAGGAACAGGTGGCGACCGACGTCGAGGAAGGCCTGCCGCCAGTCGGGGGTCAGCGCGCCCGAAGCCTCCAGCCGGTCGATCAGCTGGAGCTGGGCGTCGGCGGCCGCGGTCACTTGTGCTTCGGGTCGGGCGTCGGGTGCTGACCGTCGGGGTTCGGCTTCGGGCCGATCTGCGGGCCGCCGGGCTTGGCGTGCGAGCCGCTCTTGCCGTCGTTCGGGCCGCCCTTGTTCTCGTCACCCACGGTGACCTCCACGCTGCATGACGCTTCGACAATTCGCAGAGCGGAGCGTAGCCGAACGGGCACCTGAAGTGAATGGGGCGGGCGGCTTGGGTCCGCTGTCGTTGGTGGCCTCGGGGTGCCGGCGTGCCTGGGTCTCGTTGTTGCGGGTGGTTTGCCGGGGCTTGCTGGGGTGGGGCCTGATCCGCCCTTACTCTTGTGGGGTTTGTTGGGCTTCGGCGTCGGCGGCTGCGATGACGGCTGTGAGGAGGCCGGGGAAGCGTTGTTCGAGTTCTTCGGTGCGCAGGGCGTTCATCTTGGTGGTGCCGACGTAGTACTGGCGTAGGAGGCCGGCTTCGCGGAGGACGGTGAAGTGGTGGCTGGAGGTGGACCGTCCGACGGGGAGGTCGAAGGAGCCGCAGCTGAGGTGGGCCGGTGTATGGGCGAGTGCGCGGACGACCGTTCTGCGGGCGGGGTCAGCGAGTGCTTCCAGTACCTGCTGGACGCTGACGTCCTCCACGCCCGGGTGCACGATCACCCGCGCCGTCACGCGTGCCCGTCCCACACCCACCACCCCTTCCCAACGCTCGACCCCCGTCCGTCCGATAATCAAAGCCCGCGCGGTGTGCGCGACTTCACGTACCCGACGCTACTATGCCCGACCCCGGTGCCGTATTCACCGCGCGGCGTGCGCAGCGCGCCCTGGGCGCGGCGGGGAAGGGTGGCGCCGGCGGCGCGCGCCCCCGCCCGCCTGTCCGCCCCGGTGGTGGCCCGGGCGCCGGGGGCGGGGTTTAGCCTGGGGGGCATGTTCGTACTGGAGTTGACGTATACCGCTGACCTGGAGTCGATCGACGCGGTGTTGCCGCAGCATGTCGCGTGGTTGGAGGGGCATTACGCGGCGGGGACCTTCCTGGCGTCGGGGCGCAAGGTGCCGCGTGACGGCGGGGTGATCCTCGCGGTGGGTGAGGACCGGGCCGGGATCGAGGCGCTGGTGGCGCAGGACCCGTTCGTGCGGGCCGGGTTGACCGAGTACCGGGTGACGGAGTTCCTCGCCACCACCACCGCCCCGGTGCTGGCCGCCCACCGCCAGCAGTTGCCGGACTGACCTCCCCCGGGGGTCCGCCCGGCCCGGCCGTGCGCCCCGGGGCCGGCGCTTTCCGGCTGGGTGTCCCGGGTCGCCCGCTGTCAGTGACTGTCGCGGGCCCGGTCTGGGGCCGCACCGTGTCCCGGTCGGTTTCTGGGATCCCGGGCCCGCCGGCTCTGCCTGGCTCGGTGCGTGCCCTTGGCCCTGCCTGTCGCCGGTGTCCTGTGCCACTGGTCCTTGACCGGTGTGCCGTTGAAGTTGGACCACCGCGCGGGTTCGTGCCGTCGAGCTTTGACCGGGCCGGTCGGACTGGCCCTGGGCCCGTTGGCGGCCTGGTGTCGCTGGACGGCTGCGGGGAATCGCCGTCGCTGGGGGGCGAACTGCTCGGCGGTGTTGTTCCCCGTGGAGCCGTCTCGTCGTCTCGGCTCGGCTCGGCTCGGCGCCGGCCCGGGCGAGGAGCGTCCCAAGGGCCTTCTCCTGGGGGACCGTCAGGGGCTGGAGGTGCTGCTCGGGCACGTCGTGTCGGTGTTCGGGCTGGTAGGTGTTGTTCTTGTGGAGCCGGACCTGGATGTACCGGCTGTTCAGCTGCTTCTCGTCTACGCGTTCCACGGTCATGTGGGAGTCGCCGCGCCGGAGGTCGGCCGGCGTCGGCTTGATCATCGGGCGGCGGGCCGGCGCTGCTGGTTGAGGCCCTGAGTAGGGCGGGTCGAGGTTCGGTGGCACGGATCGTGTGGTGGTCCGAATCACGGGCGGTCGGTCGGGGATCAGTGGCACAGGGCAGCCGGCAACTGTCCGTCCGAGGCCCGGTGTCTGTCCGGCCCGGTGGTGTGCCTTGGTTTGGTTGGTGGGGTGGGGTGGTGTTGTGGTTACGATCGGTGGGTTGGGGTGTGGTGGTGTGGTGTGGGTGGGTTTGGTGGGAGTGGGTGGATGGTG
>NZ_JBEXJK010000560.1:0-4235 GCF_040609095.1 Kitasatospora sp. NPDC004799 | reverse complement strand
GTCCTGGTTGCGATGTCCCGCGCCGTGCGGCGGACGGCCTCGGGGTCGGGACAGCGGCGGGCGCCGCCGAGTGCGGGCAGCAGCTGCTGCTGCTCGTTCTCCGTGTCCATCGGTGGGCGGGCCCTTCTCCTGTTACTGGCTTCTACGCTGACCCGCCGAGGCCGTGGCGGCCGGTTCTCGGGCCGCCACGGCGTCGGTGGGGGTGGTGCTCCGGGTGTGCGTGGCCGGTTACTTGACGACCACGGCGGCGGCGAGCTTCGACAGCGGCTCGCCCAGCGAGTTGACCGCGTCGGAGAAGGTCTTGCGCTCGGCCTCGGTGACCTTGTCGTAGGAGGTGAAGGTGCCGTCGGCCTGCTTGTACTTGGCCAGCAGGGCGTTGATGGCGGCGAACTCGGAGTCCAGCGTCTTCGCCAGCTCCGCGTCCTTCTCGGAGGCGACCGGCTTCAGCAGCTCGTAGGCCTTCTGCGCGCCCTCGACGTTGGCCTGGAAGTCGGCCAGGTCGGTGTGGCTGTAGCGGTCCTCCTCACCGGTGATCTTGTTGGTGGCGACCTCGTCCAGCAGCTCCTTGGCGCCGTTGGCCATGCTGGTCGCGGTGATCTCGGCCTCGGGGATCTTCTTCTGCCAGTCCTTGAGGTCGGCGACCAGCTGGTCGGCGAGCTTCTTCTCGTCGTCACCGGCCTTCGCGTCGACCCAGAGCGACTTCTCCAGCTTGTGCCAGCCGGTCCACTCCTGGCCCGGCTCCAGCTTGTCCTCGCGGGTGTCGGTCTTCGGGTCGACGTCGCCGAAGCTCTCGGCGACCGGCTCGGTGCGCTCCCAGCCGGTGCGCGAGGGCGCGAACAGCGACTTGGCCTTCTCCACGTCGCCCGCCTTGATCGCGGCGGCGAAGGCCTCGACGGCCGGGACGGTGGCGTCGGCCTGCTCCTGGGCGTACTTCCGGTAGGCGTCGACGGCGGCGGTCAGGCGCGGGTCGGCCGGCGCGGCGCTGCCGCCCGCCCCGGTGACGGTGATCTTCTGGCGGATGCCGTCGCCGACCAAGCCGGGCTTGCAGGCGATCTCGTACGAGCCGGCCTTGATCTCGGCGTTGATGCTGGCCTTGGTGCCGGGGCCGATGTTCTCGCGCTCGGTGACGATCTTGTCGCCGTCGCCGTAGACGTAGACCTCGGTGGTCTTGGAGCCCTTGTTGCTGATGTCCAGCACGACGTGGCCGGCCGGGAAGCTGGTCTTGGAGACCTCGCAGGCGGTGTCGGTCGCGTTCACCTTGACGGCGTCGGAGGCGGCGGCCTTGTCGTCCTTCTTGGACGCGCAGCCGGCCAGGGTAGCGGTCGCCACGGCGAGGGTGAGCAGCGCGGCTGCGGTGGAACGGCGACGGGCGGACATGGGGGCTCCAACGGAAAAGGGCATGAGGGTGCCGAGGCAGGGCGGCCGGCTGGGGACAACCGACCATCATTAGCTAAGGCATACCTTACGTACAGACGATTTTCCGTCCATACCCACCCCCGGAACCGTTATCTTCCCGGTGCCTGGCGTGACCTCCCGGTGTCCGGCGAGCGCTTCCCGGTGCCCGGCCGTCGGCTACCTCCCCGGTGTCCGGCGGGCCGCGGCCCGGGCCGTCCAGCGGCCCTCGTGCCGGCTGATCCGGATCGGGTGGCCGAAGGTCTCGCTGATCAGCTCCGTGGTCATCACCTCCGCCACCGGCCCGGCCGCGACGCACTCGCCGCCGCGCAGCAGCAGGGCGTGGGTGGTGCTCTCCGGCAGTTCCTCCAGGTGGTGGGTGACCAGCACACTGGCCAGTTCCGGGTGCTGGTGGCGCAGCAGGTCCAGGCTGTCCAGCAGCAGTTCGCGGGCGGTCAGGTCGAGCCCGGTGGCGGGCTCGTCGAGCAGCAGCAGCCGGGGGCTGGGCATCAGCGCCCGGGCGATCAGGGCCCGGCCGCGCTCGCCCTGGGACAGCGTGGTCCACGCGGCCCCGGCCAGCGCGCGCATACCGAGCGTGTCGATCAGCTCCTCGGCCCGCTCCAGCGCCTCCGGGGCCGGCTTGCGGTGGAACTCCGGCTCGATGGTGTTGGTGTGCCCGGTGAGCACCACCTCGCGCACGGTCAGCGGCGAGCGCAGCGGGTGGCGCGGGTTGACGTGCCCGAGGTGGGCGCGCAGCTCGCGGACGTCCACCCGGCCGAGCCGGCGGCCGAGCACGTCCACCTCGCCGCGGGTGGGGTGGGAGACCGCGCCGAGCAGGGCGAGCAGGGTGGACTTGCCCGCGCCGTTGGGGCCGAGCAGCGCCCAGTGCTCGCCGGGCCGGATCTCCAGGGTGATCCCGCGCAGCAGGTGGCGGCCGTCGCGCACGACGTCGACGTCCCGGGTGCGCAGCAGCGGCCCGGCGAGGTCGGGGGCGGATGAATGCATGGGACTCCGATCGCGGCGCCGGGCGGGCGGTACTGGCCGGGTGCACCGGCGCGGTGGACGGGCGGGGCGCCGTACCCGGACGGGCCGGCGCCGTCCGTCCGCGTGCAGAGTACAACCGCCGGCCGGGGGCGGGCCCGGGTGTCCGAGGGGTGGACGTGCCAGAACCCTGTTGCCCAGCGGGAGTTGGGGGCAGGATCGTGCCTCCGAGGGGAACCGGGCCGACGGGAACGGGGCCGAGACGGGTGATCCCCGCCGAGGGGAACAGGGGAGGCGAGGATGACCGAGGAGCGGGCCGGCACCCTGCACGCACTGGTCGAACGGCGGGCCCGCCGGGCGCCGCGGGCGGTGGCCGTGCGCTGCGGCGAGCGGGAGCTGAGCTACCGGGAACTGGACGCGCGGGCCGGGCGGCTGGCCGCCGTCCTGGCGGAGCGGGGCCTGGCCCCGGGCGGCCGGGCGGCGGTCGCGCTGGGCCGGGGCACCGAGGTGTACGTGGCGCTGCTGGCCGTGCTGAAGGCGGGCGCGGCCTTCGTCCCGCTGGAGCCGACCGCACCGGACCGGCTGCTGCGGCACGTGCTGGCGGACGCCGCGCCGGACGTGGTGGTCACCGAGAAGCGCCACCGGGCCCGGCTGGCCGTCGCCGGCGCGGCACAGCTGGTCTGCGTCGACACGGCCGCCCCGGCGACGGCCCCGTTCGAGCCGCCGGAGGTCTCCTCCGCCGACCTCGCCTGCGTCTTCTACACCTCCGGCTCCACCGGCCTGCCCACCGGCGCGCTGATCGAGCACCGCAACCTGCTGGCCGCGTACGAGGGCTGGCGCGAGGTGTACGGGCTCACCGCCGAGGACCGGATCCTGCAGACCGCGAGCCCGGAGTTCGACGTCTTCACCGCCACCTGGGTCCGCGCCCTCGGCACCGGCGCCACCCTGGTCGTCGCCCCGTTCGACCTCACCGCGAAGCGCAGGGCCGACCTCGGCGCGCTGCCCGCCCTGGTCGCCGCCGAGCGGATCACCGTGCTGGAGCTGAACGTCCGCACCGCGCGCCGGCTGACCGCGCTGCTGGAACGCACCGGCGGCGGGCTGCCCGGGGTGCGGCTGCTGACCGTCGGCGCCGAGAAGTGGTACCTGGACGAGCAGGCGGGCCTGCGGCGGCTGCTCGGCGAGGGGGCCAGGGTGCTGAACGTCTACGGCCTGGCCGAGGCCACCGTGGACAGCACCTGGTTCGACGTCCGGGACGCGGCCGCCGCCGACGACGCCGAGCGGGTCTCGCTGGTCGGCCGCCCCTTCCCCGGCACCCGGGTGTACGTGCTGGGGCCGGACGGCACGCCGCTGCCGCCCGGCCGGTTCGGCGAGATCGCGATCGGCGGCGCCGGCCTGGCCCGCGGCTACCTGAACCGGCCCGCGGACACCGCCCGCCGCTTCGTCCGGGCGGACTTCGACCCGGCCGGACGGGTGCTGCTGACCGGCGACGTCGGGCGGCTGCGGGGGGACGGCGTGCTGGAGTTCACCGCCCGGGCGGCGACCGTGGTCGGGCCGCTCGGCCCCCGGCCGGTCGGCACGGTGCTCCCCGTGGTCCGGGCGGCCGTCCGGGCGGAGGGCGTGCTGCGCGGCCACCCGGCGGTCCGGGAGGCGGCCGTCGTCCAGGTGGAGCCCGAGCCGGGCAAGCGGCGGCTGGTCGGCTACGCGGTGACCGAGCCGGGCGCGGACGGGGCGGACGGCTGGTCGCTCTCCCAGTACCTGGGTGCGCGCCTGCAGGGCCGGTCGGTGCCGGCTGCCGTCGTCCCGGTGCCGGAGCTGCCGCGCACCCGGGCGGGCAAGCTGGACCGCGCGGCGCTGCCGCTGCC
>NZ_JBEXJK010000559.1:0-4236 GCF_040609095.1 Kitasatospora sp. NPDC004799 | reverse complement strand
GGCCCGGCCACCGTCCCTGGGGACGGCGGCCGGGCCGCCGTGTCCGGCGCGTGCTCCGACTCCGCCCGGCAGCGGGGTGGTTCAGCCCAGCGTCGCCGTGACCACCGTCGCGTCCAGGTCCTCCTGCCAGCTCTCCACCGCCGCCAGCCCGGCCGCCCTGGTCACCGCGAGCGCCGTCGGCGCCTGCCGCTCACTGGTCTCGAACAGCAGCGACCCGCCGGGCGCCAGCCACCGCGGCGCCTCGGCGACCACCCGCCGCAGCACGTCCAGCCCGTCCGCCCCGCCGTCCAGCGCGGGCCGGGCCTCGTGCAGCCGCGCCTCGGGCGGCAGCAGGCCGAGGTCGCCGGTCGGGACGTACGGGACGTTGGCGATCAGCACGTCCACCCGGCCGCGCAGGTCCGCCGGCACGGCGTCGAACAGGTCGCCCTCGAAGACCCGCGCCGAACCGCCGGCCAGGTTGCGGCGGGCGCAGCGGACCGCGCCCGGGTCGATGTCGGCCGCGTAGAGCTCGACCGGGTGCGCGGCCGAGGCCGCCACCGCCGCGCCCAGCGCGCCGCTGCCGCAGCACAGGTCGAGCACCACCGCGCCCGGGCCGGTCAGCGCGGTGGCGGTGGCGGCCAGGAACTCGCTGCGGCGGCGCGGGACGAAGACGCCCGGGTCGACGGCGATCCGCAGCCCGGCGAACTCGGCCCAGCCGACGACATGTTCGAGCGGCCGGCCGTCGGCGCGGGAGCGGACCATGGCGGCCAGATCGGCGGGCGAGGCGGCGGCGGAGAGCAGGATCCGCGCCTCGTCCTCGGCGAAGACGCAACCGGCGGCGCGCAGTCGGGAGACCACCGAGGAACGGAGGGAGGCGGAAGGGAAGACGGACAAGAGGAACCCCTTGGGGGAAACGGGAGAGCTGGTGACTCCGTCAGGGCTCCCGTGAGGGCCGACAGCACGTCGGCGCGCCGTCCGCGCTATGCGCGCGAGGCGCCCACGCGGCCGCGCTCCGGGAGCACCCGCTCGGACATTCCGGTAATGGGTCTCACCTCCCTGAGTCGCGGTCATGCTCGGCGGCGGCCACTCTACCCCATCGCCGGCCGGGGACGACCCGCGTGATCCCGGAGGGCCGGCGGCCCGGTGCGGTATCCGGCGGCCGTGCCCGGGGGCACCAGGCAGGGCAGCAGCCACTCCCAGAGGGCTCCGACCCGGCGGGCGCGCTCCTCGGTGGGGCAGCCGTCGGCGAACACCACCTCCAGACCGCAGGCGGCGGTCACCACCAGGGTCTCCGGGCCGAGGCCGCCCACGCGGTCGCCCAGCTCGCCCGCGCGGCGGGCGCCGACCAGCAGGTCCCGCACGACGCCGGCCCAGACGCGGTGGAAGCCGCGCAGGTCGGCGAAGGCCCACGGGTCGGTGTCCGGTGCGGCGGGCGCGGCCGTGCCGGGTGCCCGCCACCCGCCGTCCTCGCGGCCGAGGCGGAAGGCCGCCCGGATCACCGGGTCCGCCCCGAGGGCGTCGACCAGCCAGTACCCGGCGTCGATCAGCCCCTGGAGCGGGGAGGAAGCGGCCCGCAGCTCCGCGCAGGCCGTCCGCAGCGCGTCCTCGGCCGCTCCGGACACCGCCCTGGCCAGCTCCTCCTTGGAGGCGAAGTGGAAGTACAGCGCCCCCTTCGTCACCCCGGCGGCCGCGGCGATCTCGCCGAGGGTGGCCCCGGCGTACCCGCGGCGGTCGAACAGGGCCGCCCCCGCCGCCACCAGCCGCCCGCGCGTCCGTTCCGACCTCTCCTGAACCACCCGTTCCCCAACCCCTCACGACGACACGCAGGTTCCGACCGCACCGCGACCGCCCCCGGACGGGCGGCGCGGCCTCCGACGGCCGTCCGGGGTGGCCGCTGACGCGGCGCCGGCCCCGGACGGCCGGACGGTTCTCCACCGATCCGGTTCTCCACCGATCCGGTTCGACGTCGACCGGGTCGGTTCAACCGACCTCGTTCAGCCCACCTCGTTCAGCCCACCCGGCTGAGCCGGCCCGCCGGCACCGGCGCGGCGGCCGCACCGTCGGGTTCGCGCTCCACCCGCTCCGGCCCGGCGAGCAGCACGGCGCGCTGGAGCCGCCGCAGCCCGGCCGAGGGCTCCATGCCCAACTCCCGTACCAGGGTGTTCCGCAGGCGCTGGTACGCCTGCAGTGCCTCGCCCCGGCGGCCGGATCGGTGCAGGGCGATCATGTACTGGCCGTGCAGGCTCTCGTGGGTGCGGTAGCGGTCCACGAGCACGGTGAGTTCGGCCAGCAGCACCCGGTGCCGGCCGAGCCGCAGGTCGGCCTCGATCCGCTGGTCCAGCGCGCAGAGCCGGCTCTCCTCCAACCGCCGGGCCTCAACGGCGAGTTGGCCGCCGACCGGGACGTCCGCGAAGGCCGGGCCGCGCCACAGCGCGAGTGCCTCGCCGAGCTGCCGGGCGGCCGCCGGATAGTCCTCGTCGTCCATCGCCCGGTAGCCCGTTCCGGCCAGCCGCTCGAACTCCCGCAGGTCCGTCAGTCCGCCGCCGCTGTTCAGCAGGTACCCGCCCGGCGAGGTCACCAGGACGTCCTTGGCGCAGGACACCCCCCTCGGCACACCGGCCGCGGCCAGCGCCCGGTCGATGAGGTCGCGCAGCTGGAGCACGTACGTCTGCACGGTGGTGCGCGCGCTGCGCGGCGGGCGGCCGGACCACAGCTCGTCGGCCAGCACCCCGGCCGGCACCACCTGGTCCGCCCGCAGCGCCAGCAGCCCCAGCACCTGCCGCGGTTTGGGCGCCGACGGCACCACCGACATCCCGCACACCCGGACGTCCAACGTCCCGAGCACCCGGATTTCCACGATGACCACCCCAATCACACGGAACGCCAATCACACGGAACGCCCGCGGCCCCCTCGCCGCAGCCGGCACCCGGGCCGACACCCTGGGTCAACTGCGACCAGTCAAAAACAGGACGCGCGGTTTGTCAATACAAAACCGAACGTGCTGTTTGTTTCGATCCATCGACACGGCTGGTCACCATGGCGGGCACTTCCGCCACCGTGCGTGACCGGATCCGGGCACAGCAAAGGCGGCGCCGGACCCCCGTGGTCCCGTCGCCGCCCGTCAGCCCGTCGCCGCCCGTCAGCCCGGGCCCGCCGTCCTCGCCCGCCCGGATTCCCCTGGGCCGGAGGTCCGGTGAGCCGCCGTCAGCCCACCCCGACCTCCGCCTGCGCCCCGGTCCGCGCACCGCCCTCCGCGGCGGCCCGGGCCGCCGCGGCCTCGGCGACCACCTCGGCACCGCGGTTCGGCCCCATCCGCAGCGAACCGAGCACTCCCGGCACCGCGATGCTGGGCATCAGGTGCTGGTACAGCCCGGACACCCGCGCCTCCAGGTCCGCCCGGCCGCAGAGCTTCTGGGACTGGATCTGCACCCCCGTCCACGCCGCGACGAGCAGCCACGCGGTGTCCGCCGGCACCACGTGCGGGAGCAGCTCCCCGCGCTCGCCGGCCGCGAGCAGCAGCGACTCGAACCGGCTGATCCAACCGGGGATGGCACCGCCGCCGAGATCGTCGAAGAGGTCCTGCCCGAGCGAGAGCCGGGCGCCCGCGCTGAGCAGCGGGTCACGCGGCATCAGGTACGCCACCGCCATCCCGGTGTCCACGAACTCCTGGAGTTTGCAGGACCGTTCGGGAACTCCGTCCTGGACGAACTGCTCCTCCACCACGCCCTGCGCCAGATCGCGCTTCGAGGCGAAATGGAAATACACCGCGCCCCGCGTCACGCCGGCCCGGGAGACCACCTCGCCGATGGTCGCGCCGTCGTACCCGAACTCGTCGAAGACCGAGGCCGCCGCCTCCAGGATCAGCCGACGTGTCCGGAGCGCCCGCTCCTGTCGTACCACCGAAAACCACCCGCCCTGAGCTCCCGGAAAACAAAACCAAACACCCCGTATCTTAGCTGCGCCCCACCCGCGGGCGACAAGACGAAGCCGATGAATCCCGCCGACCGATCCCCCGACCCCACACCCCGTCAGGCCGCACCGCCCTGCGGGTGACCACCCGCCTCGGATCCTCCTGACGGTTCGCTCTCCGGCCCGCCGTCTCCGTCACCGAGGAACCGAGGAACCGAGAAACCGAACGAACGGTTTCATCCGACCGTTCGTGACGGTACACACCCCCGAGCCGGACCTGCGTCCGCCCCCGGGCCGGCGCGGTGGGCGGGCGTGCCGAAGGCCCGGCGCCGGCCGCGGTGGGATTC
>NZ_JBEXJK010000558.1:0-4261 GCF_040609095.1 Kitasatospora sp. NPDC004799 | reverse complement strand
ACCGGTTCCGGTCCGCCGGGATTCCCGGCCTGCTCTCCCATGCCGCCACACCTTACGCGACGGCGGCCTCGCCGAGCGCCTGGGCGGCCCGCATCCGGGACGGCCGGCGGGCGGCCAGGAAGCCGGCGGTCAGCGCGGCGAGGGTGCAGGCGAGGACGGCGACGAGCATCGGCAGCGGGCCGACGTCCAGCCGGACGTCCGCGGGGACGGCGCCGCGCTCGACCAGCTGGCCGAACCACCAGCGGGCCAGGGCGAGTCCGGGCAGGACGCCGAGCGCGGCGGCGAGCGGCGCGACCAGCACCGCCTCGGCGGCGATGGTGCGGCGGATCTGGCGCGGGGTGGCGCCGATGGCGCGCAGCAGGGCGAACTCGCGGGCGCGCTGGCCGGTGGCGAGGGCGACGGTGCTCATCACCACGAAGATCGCGGTCATGGTGGCGTAGCCGCCGAAGGTGCCGCCGACGGCCATCAGGGTGCTGCGGGCCTCGCCGAGGGCGGGGTGCTCGACGGCGCCCCGGTCGTCCCCGGTGTAGGTCCTGGCGTCGCCGCCGACGGCCTGGCGGACCTGCGCGGCGAGCGCGGCGGGGGTCACGCCCGGGCGGGGCTGCACGGCGACGGCGTCGATCCGGCCGGGGTGGCCGGAGAGGCGGTCGGCGGTGGCGTCGGCGAACCAGGCGGTGGGCCCGGCCTGCTGGGCGGCGGCCAGGCCGGAGACCCGGTAGTCCGCGGTGCCGCCGGGCGCGGTGAGCGTGATGCTCGCGCCGGGCGCGAGGTGGGCGGCGTGCGCCGTGTCGGCGTCCAGCACCACCTCGTTCGCGCCGGGCGCGCGGCCCTCGACCAGCCGGTCGCCCGGCCCGGCGATGCCGAGCGCGGCGAAGCCCCGGCCGGTCAGGGCCGGCGCCCGGTCGCCGGCGGGCAGCGGGAAGGCGGTGTCCGGGCGGGCGGCCGCGACCCCGGGCAGCGCGGTCAGCCGGCCGACCAGGGCGGCGTCCGTCCGGGCCCGTTCCGGGGTGGCCTGCTCCTGGGTCTCGGTGTCGTCGGCGACCTTCCGCTGGATCTTCACCGCCTGCTCGGCGGCGACCACCACCGGGGCGTCCGCGTACCGGGTGGGTTCGAGGCGCGCGGTCAGGCCGGTCTGCAGCAGCACGCCGCAGGCCACCACCACGGCGGCGCCCAGCAGCAGGGCGACCAGGGTGCCGACGAAGGACGCGGGCCGGAAGCGCACCGAGGAGCGCGCGAGTCCGTTCGTCATGCCGCCACTCCCACCGGGCGGGCGGTCAGCGCGACCATCCGGTCCGCGACGGCCTGCGGGCTCGGGTGCGGCAGGTCGTCCACGAGCGCGCCGCCGGCCAGGAACAGCACCCGGTCGGCGAAGGAGGCCGCCACCGGGTCGTGGGTCACCATCACCACGGTCGCGCCGAGCGCGTCCACGGCCTGGCGCAGCAGGGCGAGCACCTCGTGCGCGGTCCGGGTGTCCAGCGCGCCGGTCGGCTCGTCGGCGAAGACCACGTCCGGGCGGGTGATCAGCGCGCGGGCGATCGCCACCCGCTGCTGCTGGCCGCCGGAGAGCTGGCCGGGCCGCCGCCGGGCGTGCTCGCCCAGGCCCACCCGTTCCAGCAACTCCCGTGCCCGGGCGCGGTCCTGGCGCTCCCCGGCGAGGCGCTGCGGGAGCAGCACGTTCTGCTCGACGGTCAGCGAGGGCAGCAGGTTGAAGGACTGGAAGACGAAGCCGATCCGGCTGCGGCGCAGCTTGGTCAGCCGGTTCTCGCTCAGCTCGGTGATGTCCTCGCCGCCGAGCAGGACCCGCCCGGAGTCCGGGCGGTCCAGGCCCGCCGCGCACTGGAGGAAGGTGGACTTGCCGGAGCCGGACGGGCCCATCACCGCGGTGAAGCTGCCGTGGGCGAGCGCCAGGTCGATCCCGCGCAGCGCCTGCACCGCCGCCTCGCCGCGCCCGTAGGTGCGGCGCACGCCCTGCAGCTCGACGGCGGGCGCCGCCTGCGCTGCGGAGGCCTGCCCGGCCCGGCCGTACGGGGCGGCGGTAGCCGGCTCCGTCCCGAACTCGTCGTTCCTGCGGCGGTCTTGGCGGCGTGCCATGGATGGGCCTTCCTTCGGTCGAGCGTCGCTCGTCGTCAACACGCTCCAACCTAGGAAGGACGGGCTCCGCGAACCATCCGGGCCGCTGGCCGATCCGGGGTGGGGTTAACCCCCCACCGTTTCGGCGGGAACCCCCAGGTAGGCGGCGCGCAGCTCGGCGAGCGCCGGGTGCCCGGGGTCGAAGGCGGTGCCGTCCACGGCCGCCAGCGGGCGCACCCCGACGCCCGCGTTCACCGCGAAGGCGGCGGTGAAGCGGCCCAGCCCGTCGACGGGCAGCGGCTCCCGGGACTGCGGGCCCCGGTACGCGCCGGACAGCAGCGCCTCGGTGACGCCGAGCAGGCTCGGGCCCTGCGGCCAGACCAGCGCGCGGCCGGCCAGGAAGCCGACGTTCCAGGTCGCGCCCTCGACCACCGCACCGCTCTCGTCGACCAGCAACACGTCGTCGTAGCCCGCCAGTTGGGCCTGACGGCGATGGTGCACCAGACCGAACAGGCCGACGTGCTTCACCTCCGGCAGCTCCCGCCGGTACACCGTGCTGCGGACCCGCAGCGGGGCGGGCTCGGCCGCCGCGGCCGGGCGGGTGGTCACCAGCAGGGCGGGAGCGGCGGGGGCCGAGGGACGCTCCAGGCCGAGCGCCGGGTCGTACACGGTGACCCGGACGGTCACCGGCGCGCCGTCGGCGGGCAGCACCGCGCCGATCCGCTCCCGCACCGCCGCGCGGTCCAGCTCGGCGCCGAACAGCACCCGGCAGTCCCGGACCAGCCGGTCCAGGTGCAGGGACAGGCCGCGCACCCGGCCCGCCTCGGCGCGCAGGGTGGTGAAGTGCCCGTAGTTGAGCAGCCCGAGCGCGGCCAGCCGCGTCGGGTCGGCGGGGGCGCCGTCGATCTCGATCTCAGCCATCCCCCGAGTCTGCCAGCTGCGGGGACGCCGGCGGCGCGGGCTCCGGCGGCGGGGACCCGGGCGGCGGGCACCCCGCCGACGCGGGCTCCGGCGGCGCGGACGGCCCCGGCAGCGCGGGCGGCTCCGGCAGGGCTGACGGCCCTTGCAGCGCGACCGGGCGGTACGGGCTCACCACCGGCCGGCCCGCCGCCCGCACCGTCCGCTCGAACTCCTCGATCCGGTACGCCAACCCCTCCGGCTCCCCGGCCTCCGCCCAGCGCCACGCCTCCGCCCACCACTGCGGCCCGCGCACCAGCGGCCGGCCGGCCAGCGCCAGGCACAGGGCCAGCGTGGAGCGGGCGTACTCGTGCACCCAGCCGTCGCAGCCCCGGTAGTCCGCCGTCTCGTCCAGCCGCAGCCAGCGGCCCTCCTGCCCGGCGGCCAGTATCGGCACCCAGCCGCGCAGCCGGTCGGCGACCAGCAGGAGCAGCCGGCCGTCCTCCTCCCGCACCCGGTGCAGGGGGAGTTGGGGCATCCGGGCGAAGGACAGCGACCGCTTCCAGCCCACCACCCACAGGCCCCGGCGCAGGTAGTAGCGGACGGCCGGCTGCCAGCTCCAGTGCGCCTCCAGCCGGAACCCGGGCAGGCCCTCGGCGGTGGCCGCCGCGTACACCTCGTCCAGCGCGGCGGCGGCCAGGCCCCGCCCGCGCGCGGCCGGGGTCACGTAGAGGGAGGAGACGGCGAGCTGGCTCGGGCCCTTGGTCCAGTTGTCCACGGCGACGGTGCCCGCCACGGCGCCGGCCTCGTCCTGGATCCAGTAGCGCCGCCGGTACAGCTCCCCGCCCGGCCACTCCCGCCCGCTCTCCCCCAGCCGCTCCCGCCACCCGCGCTCCGCCGCCGGCGCCAGCCCGTCCGGGTCCACCCGCGCGCCCAGCTCGCCCTCCACCAGGGACGCCAAGTCCCAGAGCGCGAACCGCCGTTCCTCTCCGGGTCCGACCGCCCGCAACCGCGGCCCCGCCGCCAGCCGGTCCTGCGCCCGCTCCACCGCCGCACCCCACGACCTCCGCACACGGCGAGGATAGCGGGGAGCCCGGGACGATCAGTAATCCGCCGGCCACCGAACGTCAGCGGGGCGGACGGGGGCGGCGCGCCCGGCGACGGCCGGCCCGGGGCGGAGGGAGCGGCGCTCCGGGGCCGCCGTCCCCGGCGAGCAGCACCAGCGGCTCCGGGTCCAGCGCGGACAGCTCCCGGGTGGCGTCCAGCAGCAGCCCGAAGGCCTTCTGCGGGACGA
>NZ_JBEXJK010000557.1:0-4305 GCF_040609095.1 Kitasatospora sp. NPDC004799 | reverse complement strand
AGAACAGGGTGCGGCGCCGGTAGGGCTGGGTCATCAGCAGGCGCAGTCCGCCGGGGCGGCCGCGCTCGGCCGGGTCGGGCATCAGCTCCCGGCCGCCGGCAGGCACCACAGCGGCCAGTGCGCCAGACCGAGGGCCCCGTCGACCGACCACTGTCCGGGCCCGGTCGCGGTCAGCGCCGCGCCGATGACGATCAGGACGAACGGGAACTCGTACCCGTCGTGCTGGACCCACAGCCCGTGCGGCCACTTGACCGTCAGGGCGACGGTCATGACCCCCATGACCCCCGCCCCGGCCAGCGGGGTGAGCAGGCCGAGGGCCAGCATCAGCCCGGCCCCGATCTGGGTGCCGCCGGCGGCCACCGCGGTGAGTTTGCCGCCGCGGAAGCCGTCGCCCCGGAACTCGGCGCTGCCGCCGTCCAGGCCGCCGCCACCGAGGTGGAAGCTGACCTTCTGGACGCCGTGGCCCGCGATCAGCAGGCCGGCGACCAGGCGCAGCAGGAGTAGACCCGTGTTCATACCGGACACCGTCAGCCGGCGGCGTGCGGGTTGATCATCGACTGGGCGTAGAAGACGCCCAGGCCGTAGGCGCCGCCGTGCTCCTTGACCAGGTCCGTCACGGCGACGTAGGTCTCGGTGCGGGCCCAGTCGCGCTGCAGCTCCAGCAGGACCTGCACCCAGGTGACGGGCACGGCACCGGCGGCGGTCATCCGCTGCAGGGCGTGCTCGTGGGCCAGCGGGCTGACGCCGCCCGAGGCGTCGGCGACGACGTAGACCTCGTAGCCCTGGTCCAGCGCGGAGAGCGCCGGCAGGACCAGGCAGACCTCGGTCCACAGGCCGGACAGGATGATCTTCTTGCGGCCGGTGGCCTTGACGGCCTCGACCAGGGCCTCGTCCTCCCAGGCGTTCATGCTGGTGCGGTCGATGATCTCCTGGTCCGGGAAGACCGCGCGCAGCTGCGGCAGGATCGGGCCCGAGAAGGACTCGGCGGCGACGGTGGAGAGCACCACCGGGACGTCGAAGATCTTCGCGGCCTTGGCCAGGCCGACGGTGGAGTTGATGATGGCGGTGCGGTCGCCGCTGCCGGTGCCGAAGAACATCTGCGGCTGGTGGTCAACGAACAGCATCATCGCGTTGTCCGGGGTGAGCAGGTCGGGGCTCGGCGCGGCCTGGACATTGGCGAAGTCGACCATGATTCTTCTCTTTCCTTGGGAATGCAGGGAATTGACACTGCGTCAGACACCGCCTCGATCGGCTCGGCGTCACGTTGACGACATTAGCCAGCGGCACCCCGGTGGTTCTGCTCGCTGTGCGCCCGGGGCTGTTCCCACAACGCACGGCCCGCGCCACCGGGCCGGGCGGGCGGTGCAGTGCGCTGCGGGGCAACTGGCGATGCGCTGCGGAGAACCTCGCCCGCCGTCGGCCGCCTAGGTTCGCTGAGCGGCCCCGTGCCGGAGCGCCCCAGCGGCCCCGCACCCCAACACCTCCGCGCCGAACCACATCTGAACGAAGGGACCTCCCTTGTCCACCATGCCCGTCGCCGGAATCCGTCCCGGCGCCCCCGACCAGCCCGCCGACCTGGTCGTGCGCAACGCCAAGGTGTACACCAACGACCCGCGCCGCCCGCAGGCCACCGCCGTGGCGGTCCGGGACGGGCGGATCCAGGCGGTCGGCGACGACGCGGACGTCGTCCCGCTGGTCGGCCCCGGCACCCGGGTGGTGGACGCGCTCGGCCGCCGGGCCGTGCCCGGCCTCAACGACGCGCACCTGCACGTCATCCGCGGCGGCCTCAACTACGTGCTGGAGCTGCGCTGGGACGGCGTCCCGACGCTGCGCGAGGCGCTGGCGATGCTGCGGCTGCAGGCCGAGCGCACCCCGCCCGGCCAGTGGGTGCGGGTGGTCGGCGGCTGGTCCGCCGACCAGTTCGCCGAGCGGCGCCTGCCCACCCTGGAGGAGCTCAACGCCGCGGCCCCCGACACCCCCGTCTTCGTGCTGCACCTCTACCAGTCGGCCCTGCTCAACAAGGCCGCGCTGCGGGCCGCGGGCTTCACCCGGGACACCCCCGACCCGGCCGGCGGCCAGATCGTCCGCGGCCACGACGGCGAGCCCACCGGTCTGCTGATCGCCGCGCCGGGCGCCCTGCTGCTCTACTCCACCCTGGCCAAGGCGCCGACCCTGGACGAGGCCGACCGGATCGGCTCCACCCGGCACTTCCTGCGCGAGCTGAACCGCTTCGGCCTCACCTCCGCGATCGACGCGGCCGGCGGGTTCCAGAGCTTCCCCGAGAACTACGGCACCGTCATGGAGCTGGCCCGCCGCGGCGAGCTGTCCCTGCGCATCGCCTACCACCTCTTCCCGCAGACCGCGGGCCAGGAGCTGGACGACCTCACCCGCTGGGTGAACACCGTCCGCCCCGGGGAGGGCGACGAGTGGCTGCGCCTCAACGGCGCGGGGGAGAACCTCACCTGGGCCGCCGCCGACTTCGAGAACTTCACCGAGCCGAGGCCGCAACTGGGCGCCTACGAGACCGAGTTCGAGAAGGCCGTCCGGCTGCTGACGGAGAACGGCTGGGGCTTCCGGCTGCACGCGACCTACGACGAGACGATCCGCCGCGACCTCGCCGTCTTCGAGAAGCTCGCCGCCGAGGGCCTCTTCCCGCAGGGCAACCGCTGGCTCTTCGACCACGCCGAGACCGTCAGCCCGGACAGCCTCGACCGCATCGCAGCGCTGGGCGGAGCCGTCTCCGTCCAGAACCGGCTCTCCTTCCAGGGCGAGGCCTTCGTCTCGCGCTACGGCGCCCCGGCCGCCGCCGAGGCGCCGCCGCTGCGCGCGATGCTGGACCGCGGTCTGACCGTCGCGGCGGGCACCGACGCCACCCGCGTCTCCTCCTACAACCCGTGGGTCGCGCTGCACTGGCTGGTCTCCGGCCGGGCGGTCAGCGGGCGGCGCCTGGCGGCCGAGCACAACCGGCTCGGCCGCGAGCAGGCCCTGGAGCTCTACACCCTGGGCGGCGCCCGGCTCACCGGCGAGGAGGACGTCAAGGGGCGTCTGACGGTGGGCAGTTACGCGGACCTGGCGGTGCTCAGCGCCGACTACTTCACCGTCCCCGAGGCCGACATCCCGCACATCGAGTCCGTGCTCACGGTCGTCGGCGGACGGATCGTCCACGCCGCCCAGGAGCACCAGGGGCTGGCCCCCGAGCTGCCCGAGGTGTCGCCGTCCTGGAGCCCGGTCACCCGCTTCGGCGGGTACCACGCCACCCCCGCCCCCGGCCTGGCCGCCGGAGTCCGTCAGGCCGAAGGCGTGCTGGAGGCGGTGGCGGCCTCGGGTGAACAGCTCGCCTGGCGGACGGCCCGCGGCCTCGCCCTGCCCGGGGAGCCGCAGGTGCCGTTGGACCCCTGCTTCTTCTGACGCGCCGTCAGATCAGGTGCGGGGCGCCGCCTGACGGGGCGGTGCCCCGCCCGCATCCGTCCGCACACCGCCCGAGGAGCCGTCGTGGCCACTCCCGCACCACCCCCTTCCCCGCACACACCCGCGCCGCAGATCCACGACCGCCACCCGCTGGCCCTGGCGCTGTTCGGCCTCACCCTGGTCAGCGGCCTCATCGACGCGGTGAGCTACCTGGGCCTCGGCCACGTCTTCACCGCGAACATGACCGGCAACGTGGTCGTCATCGCCTTCGCCCTCGCCGGAGCGCCGGGCTTCTCCGTCACCGGCTCGGTGACCTCGCTCGCCGCCTTCCTCCTCGGCGCCGCGCTGGCCGGC
Source organism: Kitasatospora sp. NPDC004799 (assembly GCF_040609095.1). Classification (NCBI taxonomy): domain Bacteria; kingdom Bacillati; phylum Actinomycetota; class Actinomycetes; order Kitasatosporales; family Streptomycetaceae; genus Kitasatospora; species Kitasatospora sp. NPDC004799. Next base: position 543 of record NZ_JBEXJK010000557.1, on the reverse strand, counting down.
CGGCTCGCCACCCGGAACACCGGCCCCGGGACGTCCGGGGCCCGGCAGCCCCGGCGGCTGCGGACGGCCTTCCTGCTGGAGGCCGCGCTGTACGGGGCGGCGGCCGTCGTCGCGTTCGCGCGGGGCGTCGACGGGCTCGCGCAGTACTGGGTGATCGCCCTGCTCGCCCTGGCGATGGGCATCCGCAACGGCACCGTGCGCGGCCTCGGGGTGCCGGACCTCACCACCACCGTGCTCACCCTCACCCTGACCGGCCTGGCCGCCGACTCCCGGCTCGCCGGCGGCACCGCTCCGCGCCAGCGCCGGAAGGTCCTCTCGGTGGCCACCATGCTCGTCGGCGCGCTTCCGGGCGCGGTCCTGGTCCTGCACGGGCAGATCGGCTGGGCCCTGGTGGCCAGCGCGGCCCTGGCGGGCGCGTCCGTCCTGCTCTACCGCGAGTGACCGGCCGCGACGGCCCCGCCGAGGGCGGCGGCCGGGGGCCGACCACGCGCGAGGGGCAGGCCGACCCGGTCCTGGAACAGCACCCGGTTGGCCAGGCCGGTC
>NZ_JBEXJK010000556.1:0-4342 GCF_040609095.1 Kitasatospora sp. NPDC004799 | reverse complement strand
GGGCCGCGCGGCGGTGGCGGCGGACGGCGTCGCGGTTGGCGCAGCGGTGGGAGCAGTAGCGGCGGCGGCCGGTGCGCGTGGTGTCGGCGAAGACGGTGGTGCACTCGGCGACGGCGCACCGGCCGAGCCGGTGCATGCCGCGGCCCACCAGGTGGAAGGCGGTGCCGACGGCGATCAGGGTGGACAGTACGGCGGCGAACGACTGGTGGTCGTCACGGTAGTGGAGGTGCCAGCCGCCGGTGTGGTCGGTCAGCCGGGGGTGGTCGGCGTCGGCGGCCAGCATCCGGTTGAGCCGCTCGGCCCGTTCGCGTTCGTCGGCCGCGTCGACCACCGACTCCCAGGCGTCCAGCAGGGTCAGGATGCGCGTCAGGTCCGCCGGCCGGACCGGCCCGTCGACCGCCAGTCCGGCCGCGCGGCAGCGGTCCAGCAGTTCCTCGGCGGTCCGGGGGCGTCGGTTGGCCAGGTCGGCGGCGAGGTGCACGGCGCCCTCGCCGTAAGGGTTGAGATGCATAAGACCATGACAGCAGGCTGCTGGGCATGAGTCAGCACACCGACACCGGAACGCGCTCCGCACCGGCGGTCTCCCCGGGGGCCAAACGCCGGCCCCGGTACCGCTGGGTGGTCCTCGCCGTCGCCACCGTCACCCAGGCCGCCTCCGGCTTCTTCGTCCAGGGCATCGGGGCGATGGCCGTCCCCCTGCAGCGCTCGCTGGACCTCAGCACGACCCAGCTGGGCCTGCTCCTCTCGGCTTCCCAACTGGTGCCGCTGGTCGGCCTGTTGGTGGCCGGGGAACTGCTGGACCGGCACAGCGAGCGCTGGGTCGTCGGCATCGGTTCCGCCGTGGTCGCCGCGGCCCTGCTGCTCGGCAGCCTGGCCCAGGGGTACGCCTCCCTGCTCGCCGTCCTGCTGGTCGTCGGCGCCGGGTACAGCACCGTGCAGCCCGGCGGCAGCAAGTCGGTGGCGGTCTGGTTCGACCCGGCCCAGCGGGGGCTGGCGATGGGCGTCCGCCAGGCCGGGCTGCCGCTGGGCGGGGCGCTCGCGGCCGCCGTCCTGCCACTGGTGGCGGTGGCGTACGGGTGGCGGGCGGCACTGGTGGTCGGCGGGCTGGTCGCGCTGCTGGGCGCCGGGCTCTTCACGACCCTCTACCGGCGGCCGCCGACCGCCCCGGCGGCACACCTCGCACCCGCGTCACCGAAGGCCCCCGCGCCACCGACCACCCCCGCGGCCTCCGTCCGCGCCCGGCTGCGGATCCTCCGCGAGCCGGCCATGGCGCGGATCCTGTTCTCCGGCCTGTGCCTGGTCTCGGTGCACGGCGGCGTCGGCGTGCTCAGCGCGCTGTACCTCCACGACGTGACGGCCCTCGGCCCCGGCGCGAGCGCCGCCGTCCTGGTGGCGGCCCAGGTCGCGGGGGCGGTCGGGCGGATCGCGCTGGCGGCCTGGAGCGACCGCAGCCGCGGCGGGCGGTACCGGCCCGTCCTGGTCTGCCTGGGCGCGGTGGTGACCGGACTGGCGGCCCTGACGACGCCGGCCGGCCAGTCCCCCGTGGCGGCCGCCGTCCTGTTCACCTGGCTCGGCTTCTTCGGGATCGGCTGGTACGGCCCCTGGGTGGCCCACCTGGCGGAGTCGGCGCCGCCGGGCCGGACCGGCTTCGCGCTCGGCCTGGTCATGGCGGTGAACCAACTGGCCGTCGTGCTGGTGCCGCCCGCCCTCGGACTGCTCCGCGACACCACCCACGGGTTCACCGCCGCCTGGGCGGCGCTCGCCGCCGCCGCGGCCGTGACCTTCGCGGTCACCGCCCGCGGCGGGCAGGGCGGACACGGGCGGGGCAAGCCCGGCGGGCAGGACACCCCACCCGGCTCGGGGCCGCGCACCGCCGGGTAGCGTACGGCCGTGAACAACGCGACGCCTCCCGGGTGGTACCCGGTCCCCGGTCCGGACGGCGCCCCCGGCCACGAGCGCTGGTGGGACGGCAGCGCCTGGACCGACGACGTCCGGCCAGGCCGGAGCGGCTACGGCTACCCGGGCCAGGAGGCGCTCACCGGTCCGCAGCCGTACCCCGGCCCGCAGCCGTACCCGGTTCAGCAGGCGTACCCGGCCGCGCCCTACGGCCAGGCCGGCCCCGGCTACCCGCCGGCGGCCCCGGCGCCCGCTCCCCGGCGCGCCAAGCCGGGCGTGATCGTCGCCGTCGCGGTCGGCGTGCTGGCGATCGGCGGCAGCATCGCCGGGATCGCGCTCAGCCACGGCGGCGACCCGACGGCGGACCCGACCACCGACCCCACCGTCTCCGTCTCCACGAGCCGCAGCACCGGCCCGACGACGAGCCCCACCCCCGCCCCGAAGCCGCCCAAGCCCGCACCGGTCCTCAAGAGCACCGTCGCGGACAAGCAGCACTCGATCACCCTCCCGGTGTTCGAGGGCTGGGAGGTCTCGGCGACCGACACCCCGCAGTGGACGGTCTACCTCGGCAGCGGCCGCTACACCTGCGCCAACGGCAGGGCCTGCATCCGCGGCCGGTTCTCGGTGGAGAAGGACACCGTCCAGGGCGACACCGCCAAGGCGGCCGCCGACGCCGCCATGCCGACCGTCGCCAAGCAGATCTTCAGCGGGATGACCTCGCAGACCGACTACGGCTCGGGCAGCCTGACCGTCGCCGGCGTGGCCGGCTACGCCACCCGCTGGCACATCACCAACGCCGACGGCACCCAGGGCTACGTGCTGCTGGCCGCCCTGCCCGCCAAGGGCGGCGGCTACGTGGTCTTCGACGGCGGCGTGGACGAGGACCCGGCCGCCCCGGACATCTCGGTGCTGGACCAGATCCTGCTGGGCGTCAAGAAGGACGACACCCCCACCAGCGGCACCTGACCGCCCGCGAGGGCCGATCGGCTCCCACCGGCAATCTGGCTATCCACGACATGGGCCCCTCGCCGGAAGAACTCCGGCGGGGGGCCCATGGAATGACGGTACGTCAGCTGCGCTGCGGGGCGGGCAGGGTCGCCGAGCCCGCGAGCAGCGGCCACTCCCGGTGGAACGGCGGCAGCGGCAGCTTGCCCTCGATGATCGGGGTGCCGAAGACCTTCAGGTGGGCGAGCAGCGCGCCGTTCAGGTCCACGCCGCCGACCAGCGACCAACTTCCCTGCGCCTGCGGCGGGTTGCCGGAGGAGTCGGCGACCAGCGAGCCCTCGGCCTGGGCGCGCAGGTAGGGGGCGACGGTGGTCTCCACGCCGACGGTGTCGTACAGGCCGAGGCTGATCTCGGCGCCGAGCGCGGCCCGCACGCTCGCCTTGCCGTTCAGCCGAAGGTGCACCGGGCTGACCTTGGTCTCGGCGTTGGTGACCGGGGTCCAGCCCTTGCCGCCGGTGTAGTCGGCGCGCACCGCCCAGGTGCCGGTGGCGTCCTGCTCCGCCTCCAGGTGGACCTGGCCGTCGGCGCTGACCTCCAGGTAGCAGGTGAGGCCGAGGTTGACGACCACCGGCAGGCCGGCGACCGTCAGCACCGGGCTGGCCTGCAGCTTGGCGAAGGGCACCCGGATCGGCGCCGCGCCGGTGCCGCGGGCGGCGTCGCCGGTGACCTTCCACTGGGCGTGGGCGCCGAGGTCGAACCCGATCGAGGCGGTGCGCGGGCTGCCGGCCGCCGCGCCGTGGTAGGCGAAGTGGACGGCCGGGTGGAGCTGGAGCGAGCCGGACGCGTCGAGGCCGGCGCCGCCGGGCAGCGGGACGGGGGCCTTGACGTTCACCTCCAGGGTGCCGGAGGCGTCGGCCTGCGCGCCGTTGCCGGTCAGGCCGGCGGTCGCCTTGAGGTCCTTGACCAGTGGGGTCACCGTGATGCCGTGCGGGTCGACGGGGACGTTGCCGTCCGCCTCGGTGCCGCCGAGGAGTTCGGACAGGGTGGCCGGACGGGTGGTCAGGGCGAGCGTGTCGCCCGCGCCGGGGCGGACGCCGGTGACGGCGACCAGCGCGCCCTGCGGCGCGGCGGCGGTGGGCGGGCTGGCGATCAGCTGCCCGGGCTGGACGGCGGCGGCCGCGGTGGCCGACGCGGTCGGAGTGGCGCCGGTCGGGGCGGCTCCGGGCGAGGCCGGGGCCGAGGGCGAGGGCGAGTTCGGGGCCTGGGCGGCCGGTGCCCCCGCGGCCGACAGCACCGCCGTCCCGCCCGCCGGGTCGTACGCCGTCAGCTGGAGGTTGTTGGCCGCCGCCGTGACGGCGCCACCGTCCTTGCCCGGGCTGCCGATCACGGCCTGCCGGTCCCCGGCGGGGGCGGCGGTGACGGGCGTCCTGGCCGGGGTCGGACGGCTGGTGGCGGGGGTGCCCGCCTTGGCGCGCGGGGTGCTGCCGGCGGGCGGCGCGGC
>NZ_JBEXJK010000555.1:0-4344 GCF_040609095.1 Kitasatospora sp. NPDC004799 | reverse complement strand
GCCACGGACTCCAGCACCCCGCCGACCGCGAACGCAATGCGCCGCCAGGGCCGTCGGAGCCGCCAGAGCCGTCGGAGCCGTCGGGGCCGCCCGGGACGAGGCCGCGCAGCTCGGCGTGCAGCAGGCCGTCCGGGAAGCGGTCGGCGACCCGGTGCGCCCAGGCGGTGACCAGCGCGCTCTTGCCGACCCCGGCCGGGCCGACCACCAGCACCGGGCCGTCCCCGGCGCGGCCCGCCCCGGCGGCCCGGTCGAGCCGGGCCAGGTCGGTAGTGCGGCCGACGAAGTCCGGGAGGCGGCGCGGGAGTTGGCGCGGGACGGGCGTGGGCTGCGGCGCCGGTTCGGGCGCCGGGGGCGCGAGTGGCGGCGGCTCCGCCGTACGGTCGTCGGCCAGCACCTCGGCGAGCGCCGCCCGCAGCGCCGGGCCGGGGTTGATGCCCAGCTCCTCGTCCAGCCGCACCCGGGCCCGGTGGTAGGCGGCCAGCGCCTCGGCGGGCCGGCCCGACTGGTGCAGGCAGCGCATCAGCAGCGCCACCAGCTCCTCGCGCAGCCCGTCCGCCCGTACGCCCTGCTCCAGCAGCGGCACGGCCGACGCCCCGGCACCCTGGCCCAGCAGCAGGCCGGCCCAGCGGAGCAGGGCGGCGGTGCGGGACTGCCTCAGCCGGTCCACCGCGGCGGTGCGCAGCGGGGTGCCGGGCAGGTCGGCCAGCGGCTCGCCGCGCCACAGCCGCAGCGCCTCCGTCGGCCGACGGCACTGCCGCGCCCTAGAGCACGTTCGGGCGCCCAGCACCCGGCTTCAGGCGCCCAGCACCCGGCGCAGGTAGTCGTTGCCGAACACCCGCTGCGGGTCGACCTCGTCGCGCAGCGCGGTGAAGTCGCCGAAGTGCGGGTAGACGCCGGCCAGGTACTCGGCGTCGCGGGTGTGCAGCTTGCCCCAGTGCGGCCGCCCCTGATGGGCGGTCATCAGCTGTTCGACGCCGGTGAAGTAGCCCTGGTCGGCGGTGCCCCGGTAGAGGTGGACGGCGATGTAGGCGCTGTCCCGTCCGGAGGCGGTGGAGAGCCAGAGGTCGTCGGCGGGGGCGAAGCGCACCTCGACCGGGAAGCCGACCTTCCAGTCCGAGCGCTCGACCAGGGCCTTCAGCTCGCGCAGCACCTCGCCGACGGCCGCGCGCGGCACCGCGTACTCCATCTCCAGGAAGCGGACCCGCCGCGGGCTGGTGAACACCTTGTACGCGGTGTCGGTGAAGCTGCGCTCGGACCAGGCCCGGCTGGCCAGCGAGGCGATCGAGGGGATCGAGCCGGGGAAGCGCCGGCCGATCCGGCAGGCGCCCTCCCAGACGGTGTTGGAGAGGAAGTCGTCCTCCAGCCACTCCTTGAACCGGGGCAGCGGGGCGGCCGGGCCCTGGCTGCGGTTGTTGCGCTTGGTGGAGCAGCGGTCGGTGTGCGGGAACCAGTAGAACTCGAAGTGCTCGTTGACGGCGGTGAGGTCGTCCAGGCGCTCCAGCACCTCGTCGAAGCCCATCGGCTGCTCGTGCGCGGTGAGCAGGAAGGCCGGCTCGACGCCGAAGGTGAGCGCGGTGATCACGCCGAGGGCGCCGAGGCCGAGCCGGGCGCCCTGGAAGAGCCGGGGGTTCTCGGTGGGGGAGCAGCGCCGCACGGTGCCGTCGGCGAGGACGATCTCCAGGGCGCGGATCTGGGCGGCCAGCGAGCCGGAGTCGCGCCCGGTGCCGTGGGTGCCGGTGCTGGTGGCGCCGGCCACGGTCTGGACCTCGATGTCGCCCATGTTGGTCAGCGCGAGGCCCTCGGCGGCGAGGACCCGGTTGAGCCGGTGCAGCGGGAGGCCGGACTCGACGGTGACGGTGCCGGCCTCGCGGTCGATCGCGCGGACGGCGGTGAGCGCGTGCGGGCGGATCTGGACGCCGTCGCCGGCCGAGGCGATCGAGGTGAAGGAGTGGCCGGAGCCGACGGCCTTGACGGTGCGGCCCTGTTCGGCGGCCCGCCGGATCTCCCTGGCCAGTTCCTCGACGGTGCCGGGGGCGGCGGCCCGGGCGGGGCGGGCGCTCTGGTTGCCGGCCCAGTTGGTCCACCGGGTGGGGGTCGCGGTACTGGCCTGGGGCATTGCGCTGCCTCCTGCTCCGTGGCCGAACGGGTCGGCGCGGTCCGGGGCGGCGGCGCCGCCCTACTCGCGGGTTCGACCCGCGAGTAGGGCGAGAGACTAGTCAGTTCACCGTTCGACGTCTACGGGTCGTTCGACCCCGTCGGCAGCGGCCGTGGCGGGCGTGTCGGCGGCCAGTCCGGCGCGCAGCCGGCCGAGGCCGGCGAGGGCGGCGACCACCCCGAGCAGGCCGGCCGCCAGCGGCACCCAGTAGCCCGCGGCGGCGCCGGAGGCGTCGACCACCCAGCCGCCGGCCGAGGAGCCGGCCGCGACGCCGAGGGCCAGGCCGGTGGTGGTCCAGGTCATGCCCTCGGTCAGCTGGGCGGCCGGGACGAGCCGCTCGACCAGGGCCATCGCGGTGATCAGGGTGGGGGAGATGGCGATGCCGGCGACCAGCAGCGCGGCGCCGACCGCGACCAGCCCGCCGAGGCCGTGCACCGTGTGGGCGACCAGCAGCAGCGGCACCATGCTGACCGCCATGAACAGGACGCCGACGAGGAAGCGCACCGCCATCGATCCGGTGAGCTTGAGGGTGCCGAAGACCACCCCGGCCAGGCAGGAGCCGAGCGCCCACAGGGCGAGGATCACGCTGGAGACCGCCTTGTGGCCCTGGGCCTCGGCGTAGGCGACGGTGACCACCTCGACCGAGCCGAAGATCGCACCGGTGGCGACGAAGGTGATGATCAGCACCTGGAGGCCGCGGTTGAGGATGACCGAGCCGCCCTGGTGCCGGGCGGCCGGATGGACCGGCGGCTCGGTGGAGCGCTGGGCGGCGAACAGCAGGACGCCGACGGTGAGGAAGACCGAGGCGAGCAGCAGGCCGGCCTCGGGGAAGACGGAGGTGGCCAGGCCGATCGAGAGGATCGGGCCGACGATGAAGCAGACCTCGTCGACCACGGCCTCGAAGGAGTAGGCGGTGTGCAGCTTGCCGGTGTCGTCGCGGTAGAGGTGGGCCCAGCGGGCGCGGACCATCGCGCCGGTGCTCGGCATCACGCCCATGCCGGCGGCGAAGACGAACAGCGTCCAGTCCGGGGCCGCCAACCGGGCGCAGAGCAGCAGGCCGGTGGCGGAGACGATGGTGAGCGCCATGGCGGGGACGATGATCCTGCGCTGGCCGTGCCGGTCCACCAGCCGGGAGACCTGCGGGCCGAGGACGGCGGCGGAGACCGCGAGGCAGGCCGAGACCAGGCCGGCCACCCCGTAGGAGCCTCTGAGCTGGGACAGCATGGTCACGATGCCGATCCCGGTCATGGAGATCGGCAGCCGGGAGACGAAGCCGGTGGAGGAGAAGGCCAGAGTGCCGGGGGAGGCGAATATCTGGCGGTAGCTGGACAGCACAGGAGCTCCGGGCGGGGGAGTAAGGAACGAGGCTGGTAAACACAGCTTACGTACGTTGGCAAACGGTATTTTCCGGACACCCGCGCGGCCCCGGCGACGGGGCCCGTCCCCTCAGTGGCAGGATCGGTGCCATGTCCGACGCGCGCAAACCCTCCCCCTCCGGCGCCGCCCCGTACGACGCCCTGCTGCTGCTGTCCTTCGGCGGGCCCGAGGGCCCCGAGGACGTCGTCCCGTTCCTGGAGAACGTCACCCGCGGCCGCGGCATCCCCAAGGAGCGGCTGAAGGAGGTGGGCAGGCACTACTTCATGTTCGACGGGGTCAGTCCGATCAACGGGCAGAACCGCGAGCTGCTCGCCGCGCTGCGCAAGGACTTCGCGGAGCACGGGCTGGACCTGCCGGTCTACTGGGGCAACCGGAACTGGGCGCCCTACCTGGTCGACACCCTGCGGGAGCTGGCCGCCGGCGGCCACCGCCGGATCGCCGTGCTCGCCACCAGCGCCTACGCCGGCTACTCGGGCTGCCGCCAGTACCGGGAGAACCTGGCCGACGCGCTGGCCGCGCTCGCCGAGGAGGGCGGGCCCGCGCTGCGCGTCGACAAGCTGCGGCACTTCTACAACCACCCGGGCTTCGTCGAGCCGATGATCGACGCCGTCCTGGCCGCCCTGGACGAGCTGCCCGAGGCCGTCCGCCCCGGCGCCCGGCTGGCGTTCACCACCCACTCCATCCCGGAGGCCATGGCCGAGACCTCCGGCGCCCCGGACGACCCGGCCCGCGGCCGGCCCGGCGGCGCGTACGTCGCCCAGCACCTGGACGTCGCCCGGCTGATCGCCGCCGCGGTGGCCGAGCGCACCGGC
>NZ_JBEXJK010000554.1:0-4355 GCF_040609095.1 Kitasatospora sp. NPDC004799 | reverse complement strand
GCCGCCGCCCGCCTGGCCACCGGCCCGGCCCGCGCGCTGGCCGCCCTCGCCGACGAACTCGCCGACGAGCAGGACCGCCTGGACCTCCTCGACGTCGAGGACACCAGCGTCGCCGCCGCCCTCGCCCTGACCGTCCAGCACCTGAGCGCACCCGCCCGCCGGACCTTCCGCCGCCTCGGCGCCCACACCGGCGCCACCCTCGACAGCCGCACCGCCGCCGCCCTGGCCGGCTGTCGCCCCGAGGAGGCCGCCGCCGCGCTGGCCCAACTGGCCACCGCCCACCTGATCGTCCAGATCGGCCGGGACGCCTACACCCTGCACGACCTGGTCCGCCTCTACGCCCGCAGCCTGCCCGGCGACACCGACACCGAGGTGCTGCCCCGCCTGCTCGACCACCTGCTCAACACCCTCCTCACCGCCTGCGCCGCCGCCGAACCGGGCAGCGAACCCTGCTGCACCCTGCCGCCCGGCACCCGCCGCCCCGCCGAGGTCCGCCCCTTCCCTGACCGGGCCGCCGCCCTCGCCTGGTACGCCGCCGAACGCGACACCCTGCGCGGCGCGGTCGAGGCGGCGGTCGCCGCCGGACTGCACGACCGCGCCTGGCGCCTGGTGCTGCTCCAGTGGCCGCTGATCGTCTGGCAGGTCCGGGACGGCTGGGTGCCGCTGCTCGAACACGGCCTGGCCGCCGCCGAGGCCGACCGCGACCCCGGCGCCCAGTCCCGCACCCGGGCCCTGCTGGGCTGGGTCCTGCTGGAGGAGGGCCGCCCCGACCAGGCCCTCGTCCACCTGGAACGCGCCCCCGACCTCGCCGCCCGGGCCGGCGACTCCACCGCCCAGGCCGTCGCCCTGGCCAACCACGCCGTCGCCCTCGCCCGCCACGGCGACCGGGCCGGCCGGGCCCGGGTGAACGCCCTGCTGCTGAAGGCCCTGTCCCTGGCCGAACGGGCCGGACGCGCCGACCTGGTGGCCCTCGCCCGCCAGCACCTGGCCCACGAGTGCCTGGCCGCCGGCGCCGCCGAGGAGGCCGCCCACCACGCCGCCCGCGGCCTGGCCGTCGCCGAACCGCCCTTCCCGGCCGCCCGCCGGGTGGTCCTGCAGACCCTCTACGGCCGCGCGCTGGCCGCCACCGGCCACCCCGAGGAGGCCGCCCGCCACCTCGGCGCCGCGCTGCGCACCGCCCGGGAGCACCAGTACGAGGAGGGCGAGGCGGAGGCCGGCGCGGCCCTGCGCGCCCTGTCCGCCGGAACCGCCGCCGCGGCCCTCACCGCCTCCGCCGCCGCGCAGCACTGACGGGCCCGCGCGCAGGGAAGGATGGACGCAGGGGGGAGCCCGGGCAGCGGGCGAAGCCGGCACACCATCTGCCCGAGGGGGGTTCGCGATGACCACGCCGCCGGATCCGGAGCCGGAGCGCCAGACCGAGCTGCTGGAGCTGTACAAGCTCGCCGTGGAGATGGCCGACCGGGTCTCGGCCCGCCGGGGCAGCGCCAACACCTTCTTCCTGTCCGTGCAGACCGCCCTGGTCACCCTGATCGGCTTCGGCATCCCCAAGCTCTCCGAGTCCCCGTGGTGGGTGGCCACGGCCGTCGCGCTGGCCGGCATCACCCTCTCCGGCGCCTGGTGGATGCAGCTGCGCAGCTACCGGGACCTCAACGGCGCCAAGTTCCAGGTCATCAACAGCCTGGAGGACAAGCTGTCCGCGCGGATCTACACCGACGAGTGGGACGTCCTGCGCAACGCCGCGGCGTCCGGCCGGCGCCACCGGCACTACACCGAACTCGGCACCACGGAACGGCTCGTGCCGATGATATTCGCGGTGGCCCACCTGATCCTGCTCACCGGCACGCTCGCCACCGGCACACTGGCCCTATGAGCCACCTCGACCCGATCGCCGACCTGATCCGCTCCTGCCTGCCCTCCGAGGCCAGACCTCCCGCGGGCTCCGACGACCTCTTCCGCATCTACGCCGTGCTGCTCCAGGCCAAGGGCGAGCAGGTCACCGACGAGGACGTCCACAACGCCTGGACGGCCTGGACCCAGACCACCGACGACAGCCACCAGGCCCTGGTGGCCTTCGACGACCTCGACGCCCGCACCCGCGCCCTCGACGCCCCGTACACCCTCGCCATCCGCACCGCCGCCCGTCGGCTCCACCGCCCCACCGCTCGTTAGGGAGACGCTTCAGGAGTCCGGGCCGCTGCCGGGCCGGGCTCCGGGTCGTACTGGGCGAGGCCGTGGCCGAGCGACCAGTCGACCGGCGCGTTCTCGGTCAGGACGACGAAGACGTTGCGCGGCTCGGTGCCCGCGTACGCGTGGGCGAGCTCGGCGATCCGGCGGTACAGGGCCCGTTTGCGCCCGGCCGGGCGCCCGGCGCGCAGGGTGATCGACACGTACACGATGCCCTCGTCCCGGCGCACGCCGAGGTAACCGCCGTAGCGCAGCGTGCCGGTGACGCCGTCGTGGCCGGCCAGCACCTGGAAGAGGTCGTCGGGCGGGATGCCGATCGTCTCCTGCAGGGCCTGGTGCACGGCGCGCCCGAGGGCGTCCAGCCGCGCGGGGTCGGCCCCCAGCGCGTCGATGCGGACGAACGGCATGGAACGGCTCCCTCCCCGAGGCCCTGCGCCACTCCCGTACATACTAGTAGGTACAGAGGCGGTCTGACGGCGGCTCCGGTCGGGCGCCCCGCGGATTCACCAAACCTCCACGCGGGGTCGCTGCATCGATCGGCCGAGGCGGGGTATCCGGGGCGTTCGACCGTGCCGACACGAGGAAGGACTCCGATGGTCTCGACCACTGGTGAACTGACCGCCTCCGCCGCTTCGCCGACGAAGGACCCCTCCCGCACGGCCGCCTCCGCCACGGCCGCCCTGCGCGAACTGCTGCCACCGGACCTCGCCGCCGCCGACGACCTGCGGGAGGTCCCGCCGGCCGACGCCCGCGCGCTCACCCGGGTGCTGCTGCGCCGGCTCGCCGCCCTGGAGGAGGGCACCGCGGAGTACTCGTACGTGCGGGCCACCCTGGTGGAGATGAACCTGTCCCTGGTCCGGTTCGCGATCCGCCGCTTCACCGCGCACCGCGAGCCGCAGGAGGACCTGCTGCAGGTCGGCGCGGTCGGCCTGATCAAGGCCATCGACCGCTTCGACCCCGACCTCGGCGCCGAGTTCACCACCTTCGCCCTGCCCACCGTGCTCGGCGAGATCCGCCGGCACTTCCGCGACACCACCTGGGCCGTCCACGTGCCCCGCCGCCTCCAGGAGCTGCGGATCGTCCTGGCCAAGGCCCAGGAGAGCCTGGCGCAGGAACTGGACCGGGCCCCCACGGTGGCCGAGCTGGCCGACCACCTGGCGATCCCCCAGGAGGACGTGGTCGAGGGCCTGACCGCCGCCAACGGGCACACCGCCGGCTCCCTGGACACCGGCACCGAGGACGACGACCGCCCCGGCCGCCTCGGCGAGCGCCTCGGCGAGGAGGACCCGGACCTGAGCCGGGTGGAGGACCTGGTCGCGCTCAAGCCGCTGGTCGGCGCCCTGTCGGAGCGCGAGCGGCTGATCCTGTCGATGCGCTTCTGCGAGGACCTGACGCAGTCGCAGATCGGCGCGCGCCTGGGGCTGTCCCAGATGCACGTCTCCCGGCTGCTCGCCCGCACCCTGCGGCGCCTGCGCGAGGGGCTGGAGGAGGACTGAGGGCCCGGGCCCGGGGGCCTCGCGCTTGGCGGCGGGACGGCGCCTGCGTAGGGTCGAGGGGCACGGACATGGAGGGGACGACGATGATGCCATCCGACGACGACCGGCGGGCCCACGCGGCGGCGGCCTCCCCGTACCACGACCCGTACGGTGCCGACCCGTACCGCGCGGAGCCGTACCGCCACGACCCGTACCACGCCGACCCGTACCGCGCGGAGCTGGCGGTGCGCACCCGCCCCGCGGCGGCCGGCGCGGTGGTCTGCGCCCTGGCCGGCGACCTCGACATCGAGACGCTCGCCCCCGCCGCCGACACCCTCACCGCCCTGGTCGCGCAGCGGCCCGGCGCGGTGGTGATCGACCTCGCCGGGGTGGGCTTCTGCGACTCCTCCGGCCTGAACCTCCTGCTCAGGACCCGCCTGGCGGCGGGGGAGGAGGGCGTGGAACTGCACCTGGCCGCGGTGCCGCCCACCGTCATGCGGGTCCTCGAACTGACCGGCACCCGCGCGGTGTTCTCCATCCACCCCTCGGCCGAGGAGGCCCTGGCCGTCTGAGCGGCCCCTCACCCCGCCGCGCCCACCCGGCCACGCCTGCTGGGGCACCCGGAAGGACCGTCCGACCCGGATGGCCGGCAGCTCTCCGCTGTGCACCAACCGGTACACCGTCATCTTCGACACC
>NZ_JBEXJK010000553.1:0-4398 GCF_040609095.1 Kitasatospora sp. NPDC004799 | reverse complement strand
GCCGCCGGGCGGTGTGCAGCACCACGGCCCGGCCGCGGCCGCGCTGCTTCGCCGCGTACTCGGTGACCGGGCCCTGGCCGGCGGGCCGCTCGGACTCCTCGACCAGTTCGGCCAGCCGCTCGGTCAGGTCGGGCTCGGCCCGGTCGGGCCCGCTCGGGTCGGGCTCGCTCGGGTCGGGCTCGGCCCGGTCGCTCTTCACCTGGTCGGGCTCGGGGCGTGGCCGGGAGCGGCCCGGCCTGCGGAAGACTGCCATGGGAATCCGGTACCCCTTTCGCGACGGCGGGACGACGGCACGGCCCGGGGCCGCCCGCCTACTCGACGACCTCCACCCCGCGCCAGAAGGCCACCCGGCCGCGCACGTGCTCGGCCTCGGGCTTCGGGTCGGTGTAGAACCAGGCGGCGTCCGGGTTGGTCCGCCCGTCCACCTCCAGGGTGTAGTAGGCGGCGGTGCCCTTCCAGCCGCACACCGTGGTGGTCTCCGAGGGGCGCAGGAACTCGGCGCGCACCGACTCGGCCGGGAAGTAGTGGTTGCCCTCGACGACGATGGTCCGGTCGCTCTCGGCGATGACGACGCCCTGCCAACTCGCTGTGGTCATACGGCGATTGTGCCCGACCAGGGGGCACCGCGCCCATGGTTCCCGGCGCCGGGCGGGCAACCGGTACCGCTGCGCCCGGCCCGGCGGCCGTCCGCACGGCGACGGCCGGCCCGGCCGCGGTCAGGGCAGCGGGTGGGCGTGCACCGGCAGGTGCGGGCTCTGGTGGCCGCCGCTGGCGATCATCCGGACCTCGCCGTTGTCGCTGATCTCGGCCCGGACGATCCCGCTCTCGTCCTCGTACACCGGGTGGCCGCCCGGGCCGGTGGCGTCGGTGCGGGTGACCACCACGACGTCCTGCGGGGCCTGGGTGCCCGGGGTGCCGGGGAAGGTCAGGGCGTAGCGCTCGGCGGGGTTCATCGCCTGCTCCCGGTTACCCGGCGGCCTCGGCCGGCGCGGCGGCCGCGGTGACGTGCGAGCCGCGGACCTCCAGCTCGCCGAGCAGCCGGGCGGTGGCCTCCGCGACCGCTTCCACCGCTCGGTCGAAGGCCTCCCGGTTGTGCGCCGCGGGAGCGCGGAACCCGGACACCTTGCGGACGTACTGGAGCGCGGCGGCGTGGAAGTCCTCCTCGTCGGCGTCGGGCGTGACGGGGGGTCGCAGCGTCTTGATGTTGCGGCACATGCTCCCAGTCTCGCGCGCGGGAGCCGTGTCGGCGACCCCCTTTCGACACGCACACCTCATGACGGTGTCATCCGACCGGATTAGGATGCCGGATGAACGAATTAATCCCCCCTTCGTTCCGTTCACCCCCTCCATCCCATCCGTCCCGATCATCCCGTTCGTACCGCCGCGCGCTCCCCCGGCCCGTCGGCATCACTCCGGAGTCCCCCCTTGCCTCTCGCGCTGCTCGCGCTGGCCGTCACCGCGTTCGCCATCGGCACCACCGAATTCGCCGCCATGGGGCTGCTCCCCCAGGTCGCCGACAGCCTCCACGTCTCCATCCCCCAGGCCGGCTGGCTGATCTCGGCGTACGCGCTGGGCGTGGTGGTCGGCGCGCCGCTGCTGACCGCGCTGGCCGCCGGGCGGCCGCGCAAGGCGGTGCTGGTGGCGCTCGCCGGGCTGTTCGCGACCGGCAACCTGCTGTGCGCGGTGGCCCCGGACTTCTGGACGCTGGCCGCCGCCCGGCTGATCACCGGGCTGCCGCACGGCGCCTTCTTCGGCGCGGGCGCGGTGGCGGCGGCCGAGCTGGTCGCGCCGGACCGCCGGGCCCGGGCGGTGGCCGTGATGTTCTCCGGGCTGACCGTCGCCAACATCGTCGGCGTCCCGGCCGCGACCCTGCTCGGCCAGCACCTGGGCTGGCGGGCCACCATGCTGGTGGTGGTGCTGATCGCCGTCGCCGGGACCGTCGCCATCGCCCGGCTGGTGCCCGCACTCCCCTCCTCCGGCCGGTCCGGGCTCCGGCACGAGCTGCAGGCCTTCCGCAGCGGGCAGCTCTGGCTGGCGCTGGCCACCGTGGTGTTCGGCTGCGGCGGCTTCTTCGCCTGCTACAGCTACATCGCGCCGCTGCTCACCGAGGTGTCCGGGTACGCCACCGGCTCGGTGACCCTGGTGCTGTCGCTGTTCGGGGTCGGCATGACGCTCGGCAACGTGCTGGGCGGGTTCGCCGCCGACCGGGCGCTGCGCCCCACCGTCTGCGCGGCCTTCGTGCTGCTCTCCGCCACCCTGGCGCTGTTCGCGGTGACCGCGCACGCCCGCTGGTCGGCGGCGGTCACGGTGGTGCTGATCGGGATGTTCGGCTTCGCGATCGTGCCGGCCGTGCAGACCCTGGTGCTGCAGAAGGCGCGCAGCGCGCCGACCCTGGCCTCGGCGACGGTCCAGGGCGCCTTCAACCTGGCCAACGCCCAGGGCGCGTACTTCGGCGGGCTGGCGCTGGCCGCCGGGTTCGGCTGGACCTCGCCGACGCTGGTCGGCGCCGGCCTGGCCGCCGCGGGGACGCTGATCGCGGTGCTCGCCTGGGCGGGCGACCGGCGCCGACCCGCCCCGGTGGCAGGACCGGCGGCGGAACCGGCGACGGACCCGGCGGCGGCCGCGGTGACCGGCGCTTAGACCTCCCGGTGGGCCTCGGCGAGCAGCTGGTAGCCGGCGCCGTTGGCCCTGATGCCCGCCTTCTCGTCCTCGGTCAGCTCGCGGCGGACCCTGGCCGGGACGCCGGCGACCAGCGAGCCGGGCGGGACGGCCATGCCCTGCGGCACCACCGCGCCGGCCGCGACCAGCGAGCCGGTGCCGATCCTGGCGCCGTTGAGCACGGTGGCGTTCATGCCCACCAGCACGTCGTCCTCGACCGTGCAGCCGTGCAGCACGGCGTTGTGGCCGACCGAGACCCGCTCGCCGACCACCAGCGGGAAGCCGGGGTCGGCGTGCAGGGTGCAGTTGTCCTGGATGTTGCTGCCCGCGCCGACGCTGATCGACTCGGCGTCGCCGCGCAGCACCGCGCCGTACCAGACCCCGGCGTCGGCGGCGACGGTCACGTCCCCGACCACGACGGCGTTCGGCGCCACGAAGGCGCCCGGGTCGACGGCGGGCGTCTTTCCCCCGACGGCGGCGATCAGCGGCTCTGCCATGTCTCGTCCTCCTGGTGACGGTGGGCCCCGGTGGCGGTGGGCCGTGGGCTCGCCGGTCAGCGTAGGGGGTCGGTCACGGCGCCGTGCGGGCGAGGTCGGTTCCGGCGGCTCCCGGCTGGGCGCCGCACAGCGCGGTGGTGATCACCTTGAACCAGGCGGCGTTGGCGGGCTCGTCCGGGGCGTCGTAGACGGTGGCGTTCCCGGCGAACTCGCGCCGGCCGTCCGCCGCGCCGAGCAGCATCGTGCTGTAGCCGGGGATGCCGCCGGCGTGGCCCCAGAAGGAGCCGCAGGCGGTGTCCAGGCGCTGCAGGCCGAGGCCGTACGTCCGGCCCTCGCCGTGCTCGGTGGTCTGCTGCATGGCGGCGAGTTCGGCCGGGCGCAGCAGGCGGCCGCCGAGCAGGGCGTGCAGGAAGGCGGTCAGGTCCGCGGTGGTGGAGACGCCCGCGCCGGACGGGCCGGCCATCGAGGGGTTGAACAGGGTGACGTCGACCGGGCCGGTGGCGGCCTTGTAGTAGCCGTGGGCGTACGGGCCGGGGAGGAAGGGCGAGTCGCCGGGCATCCGGGTGCCGGTGAGGCCGAGCGGGCGGATGATCCGACGGGTCACCTCCTCGTTCCAGCTGCGGCCGGTGAGCTTCTCGATGATCATCCCGACCAGGATGTAGTTGGTGTTGGAGTACTGCCAGTCCTGGCCAGGCGGGAAGGCCGGCGGGTACCGCTCGGCGATGTCCACCAGGTCCCGGAGGCCGTAGTGGGTGAAGCGGCCGCCGGCCAGCCACTGCGGCCGCCGGAAGTCGAAGGCCTGGTCCTGGGTGTAGTCGGCGACCCCGCTGGTGTGGTTGAGGAGCTGCCGGACGGTGATCGCGGTGCTGTTCGGGACGATGCCCGGCAGCAGGCACTCCAGGCGGTCGTCGAGGTCCAGCCGGTGTTCGCCGACCAGTTGGAGCAGGGTGGTGGCGACGAAGATCTTGGTGGTGCTGCCGATCCGGAAGGAGCCCCGGGGGTCGGCGGGCTCGCCGGTGGCGAGTTCGGCGACGCCGGTGGCGTTGCGCCAGACCAGCCGGCCGTCCTCGCGGACGGCGCCGAGGGCGGAGGTGGAGTAGCCGGGGCCGGTCATCCCGGCGAGGGCGGCGTCGGCGGCCGCCCAGTTGTCGGGGTGCTCGACCTCGGCCGCGCCCCCGCCTCCGCCGCCGGCCCCGACCTGCGCCAGCTCTTCCTCGGCTCCGAGGGCACCCTCGGTGTGATC
>NZ_JBEXJK010000552.1:0-4518 GCF_040609095.1 Kitasatospora sp. NPDC004799 | reverse complement strand
GGTGCCGCCGGTGACCAGCACGGTGGCGCCGGCGGCCCACGACCCGCCCTGCGGCGCGCCCAGCGCGTCGGTCGGGCGGACGGGCACCAGGCGGCGCCCGTAGAGCCCGCCGGGGCGCAGCGCCACCTGGTCCTCGCCCGTGCGGCCGGCCAGGACGGCGAGGAGGCGGGCCCGGGTGCGACGGTCCGGCGGGGTGGACGGCAGGTCGACCAGTCCGCCCCAGCGCAGCGGGTGCTCCAGCGCGGCGACCCGCCCGAAGCCCCAGACCTGGGCCTGTTCGGGGCTGTCCGGCCGGTCGCCGGCGGCGACGGCGACCGCGCCGCGGGTCGCCGCCCACAGCGGGGCGGTGATCTGCGCGTCGCCGAGCGCCTGGGTCAGGGCGAGGGTGAGGGCCAGGCCGGTGGAGAGCTCCTCCTGATCCGGGTGGGGGCGCTCCTCGAGGGCGGCGAGCGAGAGCACGCCGGTCACCTCGGTTCCGTCCGCGAGGAGTCCGACCAAGCGCTTGGCGAGGACGGCGCGGTCGGCGTCCCCGGCGTCCAGTTCCAGGGTGAGCACCTCGGCGCCGGCCTCGGCCAGGGCCTCGACGACCCCGGTGACGAGGGCGTCCCCGGCCTGCCGCTCGGGGACGGCGACCACCCAACTGCCCGTCAGGGCGGCCGGATCGGGCTCGGGCAGCGGCTGCCAGGTGAAGCGGTGGTACCAGCCGTCGACGGCGGACAGCTCCTGGCTGCGTCGCCGCCAGGAGGACAGCTCCGGCAGGATCTCGCCGAGCGGTCCCGGGTCGGGCAGGCGCAGGGTCCGCGCCAGGGCCGCCAGGTCGCCGTCCTCGACGGCGGCCCAGAACCCGGCCTCGCGGCCGTCCTCGTCGACCGTGCGGGCGGGGACCGTGGCGGCAGGCGCGGTCGCCGGGTCGGTGTCGAGCCAGTACCAGTCGTGCTGGAAGGCGTAGGTGGGCAGGTCGATCCGGCGGGCGGGCGGGGCGCCGAGGACGGCCGGCCAGTCCGGGGTGTGCCCGTGCACGTGGAGTTCGGCGAGCGCGGTGAGCGCCGCCCCGGCCTCGCCGCGGTCCCGTCGCAGCGCCGGCACCATGAGGGCGCCGCCGTCGGTGAGGCAGTCGCGGCCCATGGCGGTGAGGACGGCGTCGGGGCCCAGTTCGAGGTACGCGGTGACGCCCTGGGCCGCCAGGGTCCGCATGCCGTCGGCGAAGCGGACGGCCTGGCGGACGTGCCGGACCCAGTACTCCGGCGAGCACAGCTCCTCGGCGGTGGCGATCTCACCGGTCACGTTGGACACCACCGCGATCCGCGGGGCCGCGTACGTGAGGCCCTCGGCGACGCGGCGGAAGTCGTCCAGCATGCCGTCCATCAGCGGGGAGTGGAAGGCGTGCGAGACATTCAGCCGCTTGGTCCGGCAGCCGAGTGCCTCGAACTGTGCGGCGATCGCCAGGACTTCGGCTTCGGCCCCGGAAACCACCGTCGACGTCGGGCCGTTGACCGCCGCGATGCTCACCCGGGCGGTCAGCAGCGGCAGGACCTCGTCCTCCGCGGCCTCCACCGCGAGCATCGCGCCGCCGGCGGGCAGCGCCTGCATCAGGCGGGCCCGGGCGGCCACCAGGGTGGCGGCGTCGTCGAGCGAGAGGACGCCGGCGGCGTGGGCGGCGGCGAGTTCGCCGACCGAGTGGCCCATCAGGACGTCCGGGCGCACCCCCCAGCTCTCGTACAGCCGGAACAGCGCGACCTCGACGGCGAACAGCGCGGGCTGGGCGTACTCGGTGCGGTCCAGCAGGGCGGCGTCCTCGCCGAACACCCCTTCCCGCAGGGGCAGTTCGACCCGGGCGCAGACCGCGTCGAAGGCGTCCGCGAAGACCGGGTGGGCCTCGTACAGCTCCCGGCCCATGCCGAGCCGCTGGCTGCCCTGCCCGGTGAACAGGAAGGCCGTCCGGCCGTCGTCGCGGGCGGTCCCGGTGACCAGCCCGGGGGCGCGCTCCTGTGCGGCGATCGCCTCCAGCCCGGTGGTCAGCTCCACGAGGTCGGAGGCCGCCAGTACGGCGCGGTGGCCCAGCGCCGCGCGCCCGGTGGCCAGGGTTCCGGCCAGCGCGGCGAGGTCCGGGTCGGACTCGCGGGAGACCCAGGTCCGCAGCCGCCGAGCCTGGTCGCGCAGGGCCTGCGGCGAGTGGCCGGAGAGCACCAGCGGCACGGGCCGGGCCGGGCCGGACGGCGTCCCGACAGGCGGCTGCTCGACGACGGGCGGCTGCTCCACGACGACCGGCGCGGACTCCAGGATCACGTGCGCGTTGGTGCCGCCGATCCCGAAGGAGGAGACACCCGCGCGGCGCGGCCGACCGGTCTCCGGCCAGGGCCGGGCCTCGGTGAGCAGTTCGACCGCGCCTTCCGACCAGTCGATGTGCGGGGACGGCTCGTCCACGTGCAGGGTTCGCGGCAGCACACCCTCGCGCATCGCCATCACCATCTTGATCACACCGGCCACGCCGGCCGCCGCCTGGGTGTGGCCCAGGTTCGACTTCACCGAGCCCAGCCAGAGCGGCTCGCCGTCGCCGCGCTCCCGCCCGTACGTGGCGAGCAGCGCCTGCGCCTCGATGGGGTCGCCCAGCCGGGTCCCCGTCCCGTGCGCCTCCACCGCGTCCACCTCGGCGGCCGACAGCCGGGCGGCGGCCAGGGCCTGGCGGATCACCCGCTGCTGCGACGGGCCGTTCGGGGCGGTCAGCCCGTTGCTCGCACCGTCCTGGTTGACGGCCGAGCCCCGCACCACCGCGAGCACCCGGTGCCCGTTGCGCTCCGCGTCCGAGAGGCGCTCCAGCAGCAGCAGGCCGACGCCCTCGCCCCAGCCCGTACCGTCCGCGCCCGCCGCGAAGGCCTTGCAGCGACCGTCCGCCGCCAGGCCGCGCTGGCGGCTGAACTCGATGAACGAGCCCGGCTGGGACATCACCGTCGCCCCGCCGGCCAGGGCCAGCGAGCACTCGCCGCTGCGCAGCGCCTGCGCCGCCAGGTGCAGGGCCACCAGCGAGGCCGAGCAGGCGGTGTCCACGGTCACCGCCGGGCCCTCCAGCCCGAAGGTGTACGCGATGCGGCCGCAGACCACGGCGGCGGCGCTGCCGGTCAGCAGGTAGCCCTCGACACCCTGCGGCCCCTCGTGCAGACGCGGCACGTAGTCCTGGCCGTTGGTGCCGACGAACACGCCCGCCTGGCTGCCCTTGACCGAGGCCGGGTCGATGCCCGCCCGCTCGAACAGCTCCCACGACGTCTCCAGCAGCAGCCGCTGCTGCGGGTCCATCGCCAGCGCCTCGCGCGGCGAGATCCCGAAGAACGCGGCGTCGAACTCGCCCGCCTCGTGCAGGAATCCGCCCTCGCGGGCGTAGCAGGTGCCCTTGTTGTCCGGGTCCGGGTGGTAGAGCGCGTCCAGGTCCCAGCCGCGGTTGGCGGGGAAGCCGGTCATCGCGTCGCGGCCGCCCGCGAGCAGTTCCCACAGCTCCTCGGGGCTGCCCACCCCGCCGGGAAAGCGGCAGCTCATCGCGACGATCGCGATCGGCTCGTCGGCCGGGGGGACGGCAGCCGGGGCGGCCCGGTCGACGGCCCGGCCGTCGGTCGGGAGGTCCAGCAGGCTCAGCAGCAGGGACACCAGCGCGCTCGGCGTCGGGTGGTCGAACACCAGGGTGGCGGGCAGCTTCAGCCCGGTGGCGGCGGCCAGCCGGTTGCGCAGCTCGACGGCGGTCAGCGAGTCGAAGCCCAGCTCCCGGAAGGCCCGCCCGGCGTCGACGGTCTCCGGCGAGGCGTGGCCCAGCACCCCGGCGACCTGCCCGCGCACCAGCGTCAGCAGGTGGTGCTCGCGCTCGGCGGGCGGCAGAGCGGCCAGCTGACCGGCGAGGGCGGTCCGCTCGCCGCCGCCCGCGGGCCGGTCGGAGCGGTCCTCCGCCCGCCGCGCCTCGGGGAGTTCGGCCAGCAGCGGGCTCGGGCGGGTCGCGGTGAAGCTGCGGGAGAACCGCTCCCAGTCGACGTCGGCGACCACGGCCAGTGCCTCCGGTCGGCCGGCCGCGGCGGCCATCGCCGCGACGGCGGCCTCGGGCGCCATCGCGACGAGCCCGTCCCGGCGCAGCCGGGCGTCCCGGGTCGCCGAGTCGGCCAGGCCACCACCGGCCCAGTGGCCCCAGGCCACGGCGGTGGCCGGCAGGCCGGCATGCCGGCGCTGCTCGGCGAGGGCGTCCAGGTAGGCGTTGGCGGCCGCGTAGTTGGCCTGCCCCGGGTTGCCGACCGTGCCCGCGAAGGAGGAGAAGAGGACGAAGGCGTCCAGGTCGAGGTGCGCCGTCAGCTCGTGCAGCCGACGCGCGGCCGTGAGCTTGGGCCGCAGCACGTCCGCGAACCGCTCGGGCGTCAGCGCGTCCGCCACGCCGTCGTCCAACACCCCGGCCGTGTGCACGACGGCGGTGAGCGGGTGCTCGGCCGGGATCCCGGCCAGCAGGGCGGCGAGCGCCTCGGCGTCGGCCACGTCGCAGGCCACGACGTC
>NZ_JBEXJK010000551.1:0-4564 GCF_040609095.1 Kitasatospora sp. NPDC004799 | reverse complement strand
GTCGCCGCCACCGACGCCGCCCGGCTGGCCGCCGAACTGCGCGCCACCGGCGAGACCTCGGTCGAGCTGGACGGCGAGACGATCACCCTCTCCCCAGACGAGGTGATGAACCACCTGCCCCACCCTCCCGCCGCGGGGGCGGGACGCCGGCCCGGCCGCCGTCCCGCCCCCGTCGCGGCGTCCGGGCGCGGCTCAGTCGTCGTTCCCGCCCTGGTCCCCGTCGTGGCCGTGGCCGTGGCCCGGGTGGCGCGCGGTGGGCTTGGCGAAGGCCTGGTAGCCCTCGCGCTGCGGGCCCTCGGCGCCGGCGACCAGGTTGCCGCTGGTCGAGTTGAACACCACGGTCCGGCCGGAGGCGTCCACGAACGGGTCGGTCGAGGAGCCGTTGCCGAACGAGCCGTCCGGCGCGGTGGAGACCCGCTCGGTGAGGCCGGTGACCAGGTCCCGGCGGTAGACGTCCGAGCCCGGGTGCTGCGGGCCCGGCACCAGGTTGTCGGCGGCGGACTCGAAGTAGACCCAGCGGTTGTCGGCGGTGATCGAGCCGTGGCCGGAGGAGCCGACCGAGCCGGTGCCCGGCAGACCGCCGCTGACCTTCGTCACGGTGCCCGTCCGCAGGTCCCGGACGTGCAGCACGGTGTGGTAGCGGTGGCCGCCGGTCGAGCCGCCGGGCTCGGGCAGGGCGTAGACCGCGCGCTGCCCGTCCGGGCTGATGGTGGCGTCGAAGGCCGCCGGGGTGAGCTTGCCGTCCAGGTCGAAGCTGACCGGCTCGATGGCCCCGCTCGCCACGTCGTAGGTGTAGTAGACGGCGGTGGTCGGGCGGGCCAGGCTCGGCTGCGCCCCGGCGGGCGCCACCGCCGCGGCGCCCGGGGGCGGGTCCACGGGGAGGGCACCGGCCGCGGCGGCGGACTCGGCGGCCGTGGCGGCGAGGGCCGGGGTCCGCTCGGCCGGCAGCAGGTCGGAGAGGGAGCCGAAGCCGATGGTGCGGCCGTCCGCGCTGAGCTTCGGGTGGAAGGACGTGCTCTCGCCGGGCCTGCCGGTGGCGTCGCGGGTGACCAGGCGGGTCGTGCCGGACCAGCGATCGGTCAGGTAGACGTTGAGCTTCCAGGTGTAGGGCCTGGCGAGCGAGGGCCCCGGCTCCGGCTCCGGGTCCACGACGGTCGGATCGAGGTCCGTCCGGGAGGACACGAAGGCCACGTAGCGGCCGTCGCCGCTGACCGAGGGCGCGTACGAGTAGTGGAACCTGTCGGGGTCGGTGCTGGTGAGCCCGCCGCTGACCAGCTCGGTGCGGCCGGTCCGCAGGTCCCGGACGTACACCTCGGTGCGGCCCTTGACCTGCATGCCGGGCACCACGTCCTCGGCGTCGCTCTCGAAGGCGACGTAGCGGCCGTCGGCGCTGATCGCGGGCTGTTCGGTCCAGCCGCTCAGCACCTGGCCCGAGTCGGACAGGTTGACCCGCTCGGTGCGGCCGGTGCGCAGGTCCTTCACGTAGGCGTCGCGCCCGCTGTGCGCGGGATCCACCAGGTTGGTGGCCCAGGAGGTGAACAGGACGTAGCGGCCGTCGGCGCTGACGCCCTGGACCCAGGACTGGTTGTCGGGGGCGGCGCCGTTCACTCCGGTGCTGACCTGGACGGTGCCGCGCAGCGGCGGTCGGGCCTCGGCCGGGACGGCGGTCACGGCGGTGACGGCGAGGACGGCGGCCGCGGCCAGGACGCCGCTGCCGGCCAGCCGGCGGGCGCGGGTCGTCCGGGTGGTGCGTGTCATCGGGTGTTCCCCCCTCTGCGCGCCCGGCCGGGCTCCCTCCCGGCGACGGGCTTTTCGGGAGAGCCAATCGTCGGGAGGGCCGGTGGTCAACGGCCGTGGGTGATCTCGGCGGAAAATACGTCAGCGGAGGTATGCGGACGGCGGGATCGGGTGCGGCCGGGCGGTACCGGGCGGGGAACCGGTGGTGCCGGGCCGTCAGAGGCGGCGGCGGAAGACGTCCGTGGCGGCGTTGTCGTCGCCGGGTACCAGGTTGCCGTCCTCCGCGTCGAACAGCACCGTGCCGCCGGTGGCGTCCACGGACGGACGGTAGGAGCCGGCGGTGCTCTGCCCGCCGTCCCGGGTGAGGCTGACCCGCTCGATCCGCCCGGTCCACAGGTCGCGGCGGAACACGTCGGTGGTGTCGTTGGTGTCGTCGGCCACCAGGGTCGGGGCGTCGGAGGCGAAGTAGACCCAGCGGCCGTCTCCGGTCATGACGCCGCCGGAGGACGAGTACGTGGTGGAGGTGCCCGGCAGGTCGGTGTTGACCTTGGTGACCGCACCGGTGGCCAGCTCGTGGACGTACACGTCCATCCGGATGCCGCGGGGCGGCCTCCCGCCGCCGTGCACCGGGAGGCTGTAGACCGCGAAGCGGCCGTCCGGGCTGATCCGGCCGTCGGACCCGGCGCCGCGCAGGTCGTGGGCGGCGCCCGGCTCCAGGCTGGCGCCGGTGATCAGGCCGGTGTCGGCCCGCCAGACGTAGTACGGGTAGAAGCGCGGCCCGGTCAGCCGGGGGGCGTCGGTGCCCGGATCCGGTTCGGTGGCCGGGGCGTCGGTGGCGGGGTCGGGCTCGGGCTCGGTGGACGGGAGCAGGTTGCCGGCCCGGGAGGTGAAGCCGACGGTGCCGCCGTCCGCGCTGATCGTCGGGCCGAAGGAGTGGTTGTCGGCGCCGGTGCCGTCCGCGCCGACGGTGACCAGCCGGGTGGTGTGGGTCCAGCGGTCGGTGACGAAGACGTTGCGCTTGCCGCGCTTCACCCCGGACGCGAGGTCGGTGCGGTCGGAGGCGTAGGCGACGTAGCGGCCGTCCCGGCTGAGGCTGGGGCTGCCCGCGCTGCGGATGCTCTGGTCGTCGCCCGCGCCGGAGACGCCGTCGCCGGTCGAGACGAGCTCGGTGCGGCCGGTCCGGCGGTCGCGGACGAAGACGTCGCCGGCGTGCGTCGGCTGTCCCGGCACCACGTCGGTGGCGGTGGTGCTGAAGGCCACGTAGCGGCCGTCGCCGCTGATCGCGGCCTCGGTGGTGGCGGCGTTCAGCCGGGAGCCGTCGTCGGCGACACTGACCCGTTCGAGGTGCCCGTTGCGCAGGTCCCTGACGTAGACCTCGGCCTGGCCCATGGTGCCGTCGGGCAGCA
Organism: Kitasatospora sp. NPDC004799; assembly: GCF_040609095.1. Lineage (NCBI taxonomy): Bacteria > Bacillati > Actinomycetota > Actinomycetes > Kitasatosporales > Streptomycetaceae > Kitasatospora > Kitasatospora sp. NPDC004799. Next base: position 1,421 of record NZ_JBEXJK010000551.1, on the reverse strand, counting down.
CACCGGGTGCGTCCGAGCCGAACAGCGCCGAGCGGCCGTCCTCGCTCAGTCCGAGCGCGTTGGAGTTGCCGTCGAACTGCTCGCCCTTGGCGCCCTCGCTGACCCGGGCGGTGTCGCCCTTGGGCGGGCGGGCCTCGGCGGCGGGCGTCGCGGCGCCGGCCACGGCGGTGGCCAGCAGGACGGCGGCGGCCCGGGCGAGCCGGCGGCGGGTCCGTGCGGTGGTCATGGATTCCTCCCCTGGTGACGGCCCGGGCCCTCGACCCCCGCGGCCCGGTCGGGAAGAGCCAAGCGCCGGTCCCGGCCGGCGGTCAACGACGGGGACGGATCTCGTCCGGAAACGCACCACCGGCGGTGCCCGCGGCCGAAACCCCTGCTCCGGCGGGTCGCGCCGCCCGCCGCGCGGACGCCTCCGGGGACGCCGTCGTCCGCCTGGCCCGACGGGGGTGCCGCGCCGCGCTGGCAGAATTGGTCCGTGATCGACGCACGACGGCTGCGGACCCTGCGGGCCGTGGCGGACCACCGCACCGTGACCGCCGCGGCGGCCGCCCTCTACCTGACCCCCTCCGCGGTCTCCCAGCAGCTGGCCGCCCTGGAACAGGAGACCGGCCACCACCTGCTCGCCCGGGAGGGCCGGGGCGTGCGGCTGACCGCCGCGGGGGAGATCCTGCTCGGCCACGCCGACGTGGTGCTCGCCCAGCTGGAACGCGCCGAGGCCGACCTCGCCGCGTACAGCGCGGGCGTCTCCGGGGAGGTCACCGTCGCCTCCTTCGCGACCGCCATCGCCTCGGTGCTCGCCCCCGCCGTCGGCCTGCTCGCCGCGCGCGCGTCCGGGGTCCGGCTCAAGGTGCTGGACGCCGAGGGCGACGCCAGCCTGCCGATGGTGCTGGACGGCCGCGCGGACCTCGCGGTGGCCGTCGAGTACCGGGGCGCCCCGCGCGCCGACGACGCCCGGCTGACCCGGGTGCCGCTGTACGCCGAGCCCTTCGAGGCCGTCCTGCCGCTCGGGCACCGGCTGGCCGGGGAGGCCGGGCCGCTGGCCGTCGCGGCGCTGGCCGACGAGCCGTGGATCGGGCCGTACCCGGGCAACCCCTGCCACGACGTGGTGCTGCTGGCCTGCGAGCACGCCGGGTTCCAGCCCCGGCTGCTGCACTCCTCGGACGACTTCCGCGCGGTGGTCGCGCTCGCCTCGGCGGGCCTCGGGGTGGCGCTGGTGCCGCGCTCGGCGCTGCGCGGCGTCGACCTCGGCGAGGTCGCGGTGCGGCCGGTGGACAGCGAGCTCGCCACCCGCCGGGTGTTCGCCGCCGTCCGGGCGGGCGCCGACGGGCACCCGCTGATCCGGCCGGTGCTGGACTCGCTCGCCGAGGCGGCCGCCGCGAGCCGGTGAACGGGCCGGCCGCCGCGAGCCGGTGAACCGGTCCGCT
>NZ_JBEXJK010000550.1:0-4572 GCF_040609095.1 Kitasatospora sp. NPDC004799 | reverse complement strand
GGTCAAAGCTCGACGGCACGAACCCGCGCGGTGGTCCAACTTCAACGGCACACCGGTCAAGGACCAGTGGCACAGGACGGGCGGGGTGGCCCCGCCCGCCCGGGCCGACGACGGTGGGTCAGACCTCGACGCGGCCGACCAGGTCGTAGCCGGCCTCGTCGATGGCGGCGGCCACGTCGGAGTCGGCGAGCTGCTGGGTGCTGCCGACGGTGACCTTGCCGGAGGCGAGGTCCACGGCGACCTCCTCGACGCCGTCGAGCTTCTTCAGCTCGGCGGTCACCGAGGTGACGCAGTGGCCGCAGGTCATCCCCTTCACCTGGAAGACCGAGGTCAGGGTGGACTCGGCGGCCGGAGCCGAGGCGGCGCCGGTGCCGCACGAGCCGCAGCAGGAGGAGGCCTCGGCGGCGGCGGACTCGATGGTGACGGTGGTCTCGCTCATGGTGTGCTCCTGTCGTGGATGCCCGGCGCCGACCGGACTTCCCGGGCGGCTGCTTCATTTCGAAGATACCATACCCCCCTAGGGTACTGAAGAGCTTCCCGGGCCTCCGTCAACGCCGCACCGTGCCAGGCCTGTTGCCGCCACTCGCACGCCACGGTGCCCGCCTTCTCGGGGAGAGGAGGCGGGCACCGGGCGTCGGTCGTCCGCCGTCGTCACTCGGTGCGGTAGGCGTCGACGACGGTCTGGTCGAGGGTGTTGCCGGCGGTGTCGGTGAGTTCGGCGCGCAGGGAGACGCCGGTACCGGCGGGCGGGTTCTGCAGGGTGACGGCGCCGGCGTCGAGCGGGAGGCGGGTCCACGAGGCGCCGCCGTCGGTGGAGGCCGAGACGGTCAGCGAGCGGATGCGGCCGTCGGCGGCGGCGCCCTGGACGGTGACCGGGATGCGGAGCGGCCGGCCGGCCGGCGCGGTGCCGGTCAGGCCGAGCTCGGGGGAGAAGCGCACGACGCTCACCGGGAGCGCGGTCGGGCCGGTCGTGGTGGCCGAGGGGAAGGTCCAGGACGCGTTCACGCGGGTGCTCGCGCCGACTGCGGCCTTGCGGGTCGCCGTGGTGGCCAGCCGGTACGAGGCCGCGCCCGGCGCCACGGTGAACTCGCCGCGCCCGGGCGTGCCGGAGGCGGCACCGACCAGCACGCCGTCGCGGTACAGCGAGGTGTAGGCGGTCTCGGCCGACGCGGTCCACGGCACGTGGCCGTCGCCGTCGGCGAACAGCGGGACGTCGGCGGTGATCCGGTCGCCGTCGCGCGAGACGGCGGGGCGGTCGGTGAGCGCGGGGCCGAACACCGGGCCGTCGAAGGTGTGGGTGCTCGTGACGCCGGCCTGGACGGCGACGCGGTCGGCGGAGTAGTGGATCGGTGCCGCCTCGTCGGGGCCGGGGACGGTGACGGCGATGTCCCAGGTGCCGCGCTCGGGCGCGACGAGGTAGCTGACGGTGCCCGGGGTCTTCATGACCCGGGGAGCGCCGATGACCGTCCCGGTGCTCGGCAGGATGCTGAAGCGGGCGGTGCCGGTGCTGCCCGGTCCGGCGGCGCCGCGGATGTTCAGGGTGGCCAGCTCCTGCGCGGCGTACTGCCGGGTGAGCCCGGCCAGGGCGCGGGTGCCGGAGAAGGTCTGGCCGAGCAGGTAGCCGCCGCTCTCGGTCACCCAGTGGGCGTCGTACCACTGCTGCACCGCCCCGGCTTCGGCCTCGGGGCCCAGGTGGCCGACACGCAGGTTCGTCGACCGGGTGCCGACGTTGGCGCTCTTGGTGACACCCCCGTGCGTGACCTCGACGTACATCGAGCTCTGCAGGAAGCGCGCGTCGGCGTCCGGGGGCCGGACGTCGACGGGGGCGGTGGTCCGGGCGTCGAAGGTGACGGTGGTGTCCCGGTCCAGGTCGAGCCGCGGCTGGACGATCCAGTCCGTCCAGACCGGGCCGCCCGTCTCCTGGACCGCGGACAGGGTGCTGTCCAGCAGGTACCGGCCCTTGGGCAGCCGCACGGTCGTGACACCGGTGGCGTCCTGCTGCCTGAGGACCTGTTCGACGTCGGCGGCGAAGATCCCGGCGAGGTGGGTGCGGAACTCCCCGGCCGGTCGGCCGGCGCGGTCCAGGTGGTTGATCGTGAGGGTGTACGTCTCCGGTTCCGCGGCGAAGGCCGAGCGGTCGAAGGCGGGAGTCGCGGTGCCGACCAGGGCGACGGCGACGGCCAGGGCGCGGAGGGCGCTGCGGCGGGGAACCGAACGGGGGGCGTGAGTTGCGGTCATGCCCTGTACTGCTCGGACGGGCGGTCGGGTTCCCGCCGGTGGCCTGTGACGCATGTCACCGGAACCCGGGCAACGGACCGGGCAGGGCAGAGTGTGGAAGCACTCATGAGAACGCGTCTTCGCCGCGGCGACCCCGAGGTCCTGGGCGAGCTGTACGACCGGCACGCCCAGGTGCTGTACCGCTACGCCCTGCGCGTGACGGGCGACTGGGCGGAGGCCGAGGACGTCGTCTCGACGACCTTCCTGGAGGCGTGGCGGGGCCGCGAGAAGCTGCACCCCGACGGCGACGGCCTGCGCCCGTGGCTGCTGGGGATCGCGACCAACGTGATGCGCCGCAACGCCCGGGCCCGCCGGCGCCGCGACCTCGCGCTCGCCCGGCTCCCGGAGCGCGGCACCGTCCCGGACTTCGCCGACGACCTGGTCGCGCACCTCGCCGACGTCGAGCACCTGCGGGCCGCCCGCCGCGCGCTCGCCCGGCTGCGGCGCCGGGACCGGGAGGTCTTCACCCTCGTGGTCTGGGCCGGGCTGGACTACGCGAGCGCGGCCGAGGCGCTCGGCACGCCGGTCGGCACCGTCCGCTCGCGGCTGTCCCGGGCCCGGGCCCGGCTGCGCGAGCTGACCGCGGCCGAGGCCGGGGCCGGGGCCGGGGCGCCGGCCAGGACGGAGACCAGGACCCGTTCCGCCGTCACCGCCCGGCCCGCACCGGGCCGCCTTCCCGCGCTCCGGCCGTCGACCCAGGAGGCCCACGGTTGACATCCTCCCCGCCCTGAAGGGGTGGGGATTCCCCTCAGCCTCGCGGCTGAGCCGCTGCGCGTGACGCAACGGTTGGGACGACTTCCTGCTTCACCGACGACTGCCCGCCCGGAGTTCTCCGTTGAGGTCTTACACCGTCTCCACAGGCTGCAACCGCCAGCCCAGCGGCCAGGATGTTCTTCGCCGCGTTCACGTCCCGGTCATGGGTCGTCCCGCAGTCGCACGTCCACTCACGGACGTTCAGCGGCATCGTGCCTTGCAAGGTGCCGCATGCCGAGCACAGCTTGGAGGAGGGGAACCACCGGTCCACGGTGATCACCTCGCGTCCGTACCAGTCGGCTTTGTCCTCCAGCATGGACCGCATCCCGGTCCAGCTCGCGTCCGCGATGGCTCGGGAGAGCTTGCGGTTCTTGAGCATGTTCCTCACAGTCAGGTCCTCGATCACGATCGTTTGGTTCTCACGAACGAGTCGAGTGGTGAGCTTGTGCAGGAAGTCCCTGCGCCGGTCGGCGATCCGGGCGTGGATCCTGCCGACCTTGAGACGGGCCTTCTCCCGGTTGATGCCGTCCCCCTCGGCCTTGCGGGACAGGTCCCGCTGGGCCTTGGCCAGGCGCTGCCGGTCGGCGCGTTCGTGCTTCGGATTGGTGATCTTCTCTCCGGTGGAGAGCGTCACCAGCGCTGTGATCCCGGCATCGATGCCCACCGCGCGGTTGACCGGCGTGGGCATCACGGGCCGGTCCTCGCACAGCAGGGAGACGAACCAGCGTCCCGCGCTGTCCTGCGACACCGTCACCGTGGACGGCGAAGCACCTTCCGGCATCGGCCGCGACCACACGATGTCCAACGGCTCGGCCATCTTCGCCAACGTCAGCCTGCCATCGCGGTACCGGAAGCCGTTGGTGGTGTAATCGGCGGACTTCCGGGACTTCTTCCGGGATTTGAATGTCGGGTACTTCGTCCGCTTCTGCCAGAAGTTGGCGAACGCCCCCTGCAGGTGCCGCAGCGCCTGCTGCAACGGCACACTGGAGACCTCCGAGAGGTAGGCCAGCTCCTCGGTCCTCTTCCACGCCGTCAGCATCGCGGAGGTGGCGTTGTAGCTGACCCGTTCCTGACGGAGCGTCCACGCCTCCGACCGGGCCTGCAACGCCATGTTGTAGACCTTCCGCACGCACCCGAACGTGCGCGACAGCTCGGCCGCCTGCGCACCCGTCGGATAGAAGCGGAACTTGAACGCCCGCTTCACGGGGCTCGTGGTCACGCTCACAAGCTAGCGAGACCACACTTTAGAGCTCAAATCCGCAGGTCAGAGCAGTGCGATCCGCCCTGGCGGCAAATCGCAGCTCCCTGTCCTGCTCCGTAGGGAGTCCAATTCCTCCCCGGCCTGAAGGCCGGGGCCTCCTTGGAGGTTCAGATGAACGCCAGGCCCTACCGGACCGAAGAGACCGACCGGACCGAGCGCCGCGAACTCGCCGCGCTGCTCTCCCCGCCGGCGGTGCCCGACCTCGGCCCGGACCGCCAACGGCTGCTGCGGGAACGCCTGTTGCGCGAGGCCGCGGCAGGTGAGCCGCAGCGGCGGCGTAC
>NZ_JBEXJK010000549.1:0-4578 GCF_040609095.1 Kitasatospora sp. NPDC004799 | reverse complement strand
GGGCCCCGGGCGGGGGGGGGGGGGGGGGGGGGGGGGGGGGGGGGGGCGGGCCCCCCCCCGCGCCCCCCCACTCCTCAACTTCGGCTGGGCGTCAGGGCCGTGCGCCGCCGACACAGATCATGTCGATCATGTCGTTCGCCGGGTCCCACCAGCCGACCGACCACTGCTCACCGGGGTTGACCGTCTTGACCGGTTCCCAAACGGTCGTCCAGTTGTACATGACCATCGCACTGCCCGTCCGGTTCCAGGCCGAGCTGATCAGATCACTGAAGCGCGGGTTGGTGTTGAAGAGGACCAGACATTGGCTGCCGCCGGCCTCGATGTGGATGCCGCCGCCACCCGCGTCCGCGAACCCGCAGGCGGTGTTCGCGGGGCAGTCGCTCCAGGCCGAGACGGTGGCCGAGGCGCTGTCGGCGCCCGCGACGGAGACGGACACGGCCGCCCCGAGGGCCGCCGCCACGGCGGCGGCCCGGATCGAACCGCGCTTGACTCGTTCGTTCACAGTGGACTCCCTTGGATCATGGGCGACTCCGCCACCCGAACCGATGTGCTCCGGTGGTTCCCGAAGGACCCCGGACGGGGACGATGGAGTCACAGCGCGGTGTTGTCCGGAACACGAAGCGCACAAGGGTGAGACAATCCAAGACAACGGTGGGGCACTCATGGGACGACGGGAGGTGCCGCTCGACCCCGAGCGCGGGGTGACCGAGCGGTTCGCGGCGGAACTCCGGGCGGTGCGGATCGGCGCGGGAGAGCCCACGTACCGTCAACTCGCCAAAGCCACGCACTACTCCGCCGCAACGCTTGCCCGGGCGGCCTCTGGGAACACGCTTCCAACCCTGGACGTCACACTGGCCTACGTCTCGGCGTGCGGTGTCCGCGACGCGGAGCTGGCCGGGTGGCGCCGCCGCTGGGAGGCCGCCCGGCACGAGTCGGACAGCCGGGCGGCCCGCAGCGCACCCGCCGTTGAGGTGGAGGCGGACCCGCCGACGGAGCCGCTCCCGGCGGATTCCGGCGACAGCGCGGAGGCCAGGACGGAGATCGGATCCCCGGTGGACCCCGAGGCCGGGGGCGCCGAAGGCACACCAGAGGAGGCCGCGCAGGAACTCGGGGAGCCCACCGAGCCGGTGGTGCCCGCAGAGCGCGCGGCACCCCGCCGTCCGGCCGTGCTGGCGGTCGCGGCCCGCCTCCTGGTCGGGCTCTCGCTCGCCGCCAACTGCGCGCTGTTCTACCTGCTCGTCGCAACCGGCTCCCACCCGGTCGAGCGCACCGCCGGACGGGCCGGGCCGGACGCCGCCCCGGCCTCCGGCGGCGTCTCCGCGGCGCCGACACCGTCGGTCCAGGACGGCACCGACCCCAAGCCGCACGGCTGCGCCGAGGACGCGGGCAACCTCGACCAGGCGCCGGTCGTCCTCCCGCAGGAGACCGTCATCGACGGCCGGCTCCAGCCCGCCGGCACGGCCCTCGGCACGGTGTCCCTGCGCTACTCCGCGCGGTGCGCCGCCGCCTGGTCGAGGTTCGACCCGGCCGAGCAGATCTTCTCCCAGCCGAACCAAGGCACTGTCACCACCCGCACCCTTCGCACCAACGACGGCACGTACACCCAGTTCCACCTCGGCCACGTCGACCAGAGCTACTCCGACCTGCTGCTCACCGGCATGGGGTGCATCGAAGCCCGCGCCACCGTCCTGGTCGCCAACGGCACCGTCGCGGCCGAGGGTTCGACCAGGTGCCTGCCCAAGCTCTGAGCAACCGGGGACCGCCACGGTCGGCGGCGGTCCCCGGTCGGACGCGGCTCAGCTCCCGTCGCCGGCGCGGTGGCCGTAGCGGAAGAGCGGGGCGCGGGTGTCGAAGGGGACGTCCTCGCGGGCCGCGGCGACGGCGGCGTCGGAGGCGGGCAGGTCGAACGGGAGGGTCGCGGTCATCGGGGCGCGGCCGAGCGCGGCGTCCAGCACGACCTCGTCCGCGGCGCCGAACTCCCCGATCAGCAGGGCCGCGTGCGGGGCGAGCGGGGTGAGCACGGCGGGCCGCTCCAGCTGGGCGGCGAGGACGGTGGGGACGGCGGCGGCCAGCGCGGTGAGCCGCTCGACCTCGGCCGGCTCGAACTCCAGCGAGCCGCTGTGGAAGTGCTGTTCCAGCAGCCCCGCGCGCCGCTCGTACGGCGTGGCCAGCCGGACGACGGCCAGGTCGGCCCGCGCCGGCTCCGCGACGACGGTGCCGTACCGGGCGGCGACGGCCGGGTCGATCCCCTCGACGTACAGCCGGGTGGCGGCCGTGGCGGTGCGCGGCTCGCCCGCCAGGTGGACCAGCGAGCGGCGCTGGACCTTGTGGCCGAGCGCCCGGCCGTCCGGGGCGCCGACCAGCTCGGCGGCGGCGTCCGGGTCGACGTACGGGTCGTCGAAGAGGCCGAGGCGGAACTTGTCGCGCAGGATGCGGCGGACCGACTCGTCGAGCCGGGCCTCGCTGACCGCGCCGGAGCGGACGGCGGCCAGGATCAGCTCCGGATCGGTCTCGCCGCCGAGCTGGTCGGCGCCCGCGTCCAGGGTGAGCACCACCTGCTCGGCGACGGACAGCTCCTCGACGCCCCAGTGCCGGGGCGGCAGGGTGGCCACCCCGGGGACGTCCATGCCGGTGATGGCGTTGAAGTCGGTGCAGACCACGCCGTCGAAGCCGTAGCGCCCGCGCAGCAGACCGGTGATGACGTCCCGGTTGAAGTTGGCGCCGACCTCGGCGAGGCCGCTGCCGGAGGGGATGGCGTAGGCGGGCATGATCTGCGCGGTGCCGGCCGCGAAGGCCGCCTCAAAGGGGCGCAGGTGGGTCTCGAACTCCCCGCCCGGGTAGACCAGTCGGCGCCCGGCGGCGAAGTGCGAGTCCTCACCGCCGGCCTGCGGGCCGCCGCCGGGGAAGTGCTTGGTCATGCAGGCGACGCTGTCCGGGCCGATCCGCTCGCCCTGGAGGCCCTCGATGTAGGCGGTGATCACGCGCGAGGCGCGGACCGGGTCCTCGCCGAAGGTGCCGCTGATCCGGGCCCAGCGGGGCTCGGTGGCGAGGTCGGCCATCGGGTGGATGGCGACCCGGATGCCGACGGCGACCAGCTCGCGGCGGATCAGGTCGGCGTAGCGGCGCACCAGTCCGGGGTCGTCGGTGGCGGCGAGGCCGATCGGTTCGGGGCCGGTGCTGAAGCCGCCGCCGGTGTGGGCGGTGGCAGGGTTGGCGGTGAAGCCGTGCCGAGGGTCGGAGGAGAGGGTGACCGGGATGCCCAGTCGACCGGCCGCGGCGAGGTCCTGGACGTGGTTGTTCCACGCGGCCATCGCGCGCGGGTCGGGGACGGCCATCATGGCGAAGTGGGTGAGGCCGGGCCCGGCGATCAGCGCGGCGCCGGAGGGGAAGGGCGGGTGCTCTCCGGGGAGCATCCGGCCGTGCAGCATCAGGGCGGCCTTCTCGGCGAGGGTCATCCGGCCGAGCAGGTCCTCGACCCGCTCCTCGACGGGCAGCCGCGGGTCCTCGTAGGGCTCCATGGTGCCGTTGTGGTTGAGGTCGCGGAAGGGCGTGCCGTCGGTGTGGTGCAGCAGGGTCAGCATGCCGTCACCTCGGCGGTGATGGTCGAAGCGGCAGCGGCCTCGGAACCGGCGGCCTTGGCGCGGAAGGCGTCCAGCGTCCCGGCGGGGACCCCGCAGGCGGCCAGCAGGCCGGCGGCGCCGCCGTGCCGGGTGCGGACCAGGTCGAGGAAGGTGCTCATCGCCCCGGCCGGGGCCTCCAGCAGCGGGGCGGGGACGGTGAACCCCTCGGCCTCGGCCGCGTTGAGCGCGGCCCGGTTGCGGTCGGCGAGGCCGGCCCAGATCTGCCGGATCGCCGCGTTGGTGCGGGCGTAGTCGGCGACGATCTCCTCGGCGGGCACCCCGAGGAGCTCCAGCAGCAGCGCGGTGAGCAGCCCGGTGCGGTCCTTTCCGGCCGCGCAGTGCACCAGCACCCCGCCGGGGCGGACGACGGCCTCCACGGCGGCGGCGAGGCCCCGCGGCGCGGACTCGGCCATCAGCAGGTAGAAGGCGCCGAGGTCCTCGGCGGTGGTCATGGCGCGCAGGGCCCGGCCCAGCTCCTCGTTGGTCGGCTCCATCCGGGCCGCGACCACGGCGAGGCCGGCGGCCTCGGCGGCGGCCCAGTCCTCGGGGCTGCTCTCGGCCTCGCTCCGGAGGTCGACGACGGTGGTGACGCCGTGCTCGCGCAGTTGGGCGACGACGGCCGCGTCGGCGGCGGGGAAGGGCTGGGCGGAGCGGAACAGGACACCGGGGCGGATCCACCGGCCGGCGGGGTCGGTGAGCGTCGCGGGGTCGCGGAAGTTGACCAGGGACATGCGGGGGCCTTTCGGGAGGTGCGCGGGGTGTGACGCAGGTGTGCGGGGGCGTAAACGGGCGCGAAGAGGTGCGAGAGGGCGTGCGGTGCCGTCCGGGCGGCCGGCGGCGCGCCCGGTGGATGCGTGACGGGAGGCCGCGGCGGACCTCCCGCTCCCGGAGCCGGCCCACGCCGCCACCGGAGCCGACGCCGCCATCGAGACCACCGAAGCCGCCGAAGCCACCGAAG
>NZ_JBEXJK010000548.1:0-4589 GCF_040609095.1 Kitasatospora sp. NPDC004799 | reverse complement strand
CGCCCCTCGCCCGCCCCCGGGGCGCCCCCCCCCCGGCCCCCCCCCCCCCCGGCCGACAGCGGAACGTGATCATTAGTCCAGAACGGGAATAGTCACCCTGGCGCATGGACAGATGATTCGGCCCTTCCCTACCGTTTCGGTCAGTCGGTCCAACTGGGCCGCGCTGAAGGGGGTTGACCATGGCTCACCGGCGGCTCACCGGCGGCAGCAACGGTGACTGCAAGGAGGGCGACTGCCCGAACGTCTACGTCACCGACCGGGGCACTCTCGTCTTCCAGGGGGATCAGTACGCAGAGTTGACGATGCCGGCGCACGAAGGCGCCGTGGAACTGCCCGAGCACGTTGTAGTGGAGGCGATCCGTGCTCTTGGATGGTGAGGACTGGCAGAGGGTCCTGCACGGCTTCTCGCGGTCGGCATTCCGGCTCGAGACTCTCCCCGCCTACAAGGTCGCGGGAGAGGCCGAGGAGATCGAGGACTTCCTGAACGGGAATCGAATCGACCCGGTCACGTACACGTCCGGCTGGACCGAAAGACTCCTGGCCCACCGTGCGGCCGGCCGCACGGTTCAGCGAGTACACCTCGTCACGCGGCCGCTGAGTGATTATCTGCGGTACGAATTCATGTACTACGAACCGCACGCCAAGGCCGGCGAGGACATCCGCATCCTCGACCTGACGGACCGGGCGAACCCCGGTCTCCCGGACCAGGATTTCTGGACCTTCGATGATTCGACCGTGGTCCTGATGAACTATGAACCCGACGGGACACAGATCGACCGGGTGCTCGTGGCGGGCGAAACGGATCAGTACCTCGAATGGCAGCGGATTGCTGTGGCCGAGTCGGTGCCATTCGCCGACTATGTGAAAGCGCACGGGTGGCAATAGACCCGGAAGAGCTGGGGCACAGCAGAAGTGACCTGGCGCAGGCGCTGAGAGAAATACGGGTTAAAGCCGGTCTCGCAGGAGACCGGCTTGCTCGGCGTTGCGGTATGACGCAGTCGAAGATCAGCAAGATCGAGACCGGCAGGACCGTACCTTCCCTGGTGGATGTGGAGCTGATCCTGCGCGCGCTCGAAGTTCCGGCCGAACTTGCGCAGCGGGTACTCGACCTGGCCCGCGTGGCGAACACCGAGTGGCAGGATGTTCGAGCTCTCCGAAAGAAGGGGCTGGAGAAGAAGCAGGCAGAGCTTGCGGCGCTCGACCGGTCCTCGACCGAGATTCGCTACTTCCTGCTCTCGATGCTGAACACACTCCTGGCCACGCCGGAGTACATTCGGGCGAGCCTTGCTCACGTGCCTGGAGACACGACGAAAGCCATGGCGAAGAAGCTGGAGCGCCAGGCCGTCATCCATGACGATGCGAAGACCTTCTCGTTCCTGCTCACCGAGCAGGCGGTTCGCTGGGCCGTGCTGCCCCCTCGGGCCATGGCCACGCAGATCGAAAGGCTCGTGTCGGTGTCGAGGCTCCCGAACGTGCGCCTTGGGGTGATCCCGCTCGGGAAGTACATCCCGGAGAGTCCGCTGAACACCTTCACGGTGTACGACAGCAGTCTTGCCACGGTCGAGACGGAAACCGGAATCGTCATTCTTCGAGACCGGAGAGACATTCAGGCGTATCGGGCGGCGTTCGCCATGTACGAAGAGCACGCCATATTTGGAGATCAGGCCCGCGAGCAACTGGCCGCATGGGCAGATCTCTTCCTGAGGGGTCTTTAGTCACGCACGGGAATAATCGCCTCTCCGCTCCCTCCTGCGGCTAACCTGAGGAGCGGCAGACGGTTCTGCGCTCCGCACAGCAGCGGATTGGCGCCGACGGCGTCACTGAATCCAGCCCGATTAGTCTGATAATCACGGATTTCATGTCAGTGGTGTGTGGTGCGGGATCGTGGACTGATCGCGCGAGCGGAGCGCGGGGCCGGCCAACGAAGGGGCAGTCCATGAAGAAGATCGCGGCGAAGCTCTGGCGGGTCATCCGGGGACCGATGCAGTGGCGCGTGCTGTGGCTGTGGCACGCGAAGTTCATGGTCGGGGTGACGGGCATCGTGCGTGACCAGGAAGGCCGGGTGCTGCTGCTCAAGCACCGGATGTGGCCGGAGGGCCGGCAGTGGGGCCTGCCGACCGGTTACGCCAACAAGGGCGAGAGCTTCGAGGACACGATCGTGCGTGAGGTCCGGGAGGAGACCGGGCTCACGGTGAAGGTGTGCGAACTGGCGCACCTGAGGAGCGGATACAAGTTGCGCGTCGAAGTCGCCTTCGAGGCCCTGTACGTCAGCGGCCGGATCAAGGCGGCCTCGTTCGAGATCCTGGAGGCTCGATGGTTCGCACCGGACGATCTCCCCGAGGGATTGCAGGACTCGCACCGGCAGTTGATCGGCCGTCCGCGGTTCTGACCCTCGGCCGCTCGCTCACTCCCTCGTACCTGGGGCCGAACGAGCACCTGGCCGGTGGCGCGGCCGAACGTGCCGAGCTGGCGCACCTGCTGGCCGCGCGACGGGCGACGGCCGCCCTGGACCAGGCCCACCCGCACACGACGTTCAGCCTGCTGCACTGGGTGCTGGACTCCTGGGCGGACGAGCCGGCGCGCGAGGTGTTCCGCCAGGGCGCGGCTCTACTGGCGGCCCGTTACCGGGACTTGGGGCTCGACCAGCTGCTGCCGATCGACCGGGTATGGGTCGGGGTGCGCTCGACCCGGCCCGACGCCTTCGGCGGGTTCCACCACCCGAACCAGGGCTATCGGCACGTTCAGTTGGCCTCGGTGGTCACCAGATACGGGCGGCTGTGCTCTCCCCGATTGACGTCACCCGAGCTGGTGGCGCTCGACCTCCTCCGGTCCTACGCCCATGACTGCCTGCACTGGGGGTCGTTCCGGGAGTACCGGCTCCACGGTGGGCAGGTGGTCCGAAGCCGGTACGGCATCAACTGGCGTGATGCACAGGGGCGTACGTACTCGGGGAGGGACAAGGGCGACGCGGTCTCGACGCGAAACCTCGGGATCGTCATGGAGGGAGCGACCGACCGGGAGGCCCGGACGATCGCCGCCACGGTGGCCGACCGCCTCGGCCTGGCCGAGCGAATCGCCCCGCCCGATCGATTGGCATTCCGCGACACGACGGGGCGGCTGGAGCCGTCCGACGTCGAGTGCGGCGCCGAATCCGACGCCTGCACCCGCTTCCACCTGGCGGTGGCCGGATACGAACACGGTGTCGGGGCGCGGTACCAGCGCCTCCTCGCCGAGCTGGGCGGGGCCGACGCGGAGACTCTCCACCGGCTCATCGTCGCCGCCGTGATCGGCGGCGACCTGTCCGGCCTGACCGGCTGGCTCGACCAGCGCCACGGACCCGGAGCGTTCCGCCGGATCTTCCGATCGCCGGCCTACTCGGGGCCCGACCCCGGCGAGTAGACCGTCGCCGGTCGCCCATCACCGCCGCCATCTGTGACTACCTGGAAGGGCCCGCTCAGGCATGACGATTCCGGACCACGACGAGGACCAACTCCTGCGGGCACGCATCATGTTGGCCTCGGAGATCGAGCGGGCGAGCGCCGTGCTGTCCTCGCGGGTGGTGGAGGCGTTCCTCAATGTGCCGCGGCATCCGTTCGTGCCGGTGTTCTACCGGGAGGAGGGCGGCTTTCATCGGCCCTGTGAGAACGACGCCGGGTGGCTGCGGGAGGTGTACGCGGACCGGGTGCTGGTCACCGAGGTGGACGGCGTCCATGCGGAGGACGCCGGCCCGGAGGGGGTGCGCGGAGCGGCGACCTCCTCCTCCACGCTGCCGAGTCTGATGGCCGACATGCTCGACGCGCTCGATGTCCGCCCCGGCGTCCGGGTGTTGGAGGTCGGGACGGGCACGGGCTACAACGCCGCCCTGCTCTGCCACCTCGCGGGGGCGGCCCACGTCACGAGCGTCGACCGCACCGAGCGCCTGGTGGCCGCCGCCCGCACCCGGCTGCGCGAGGTGGGCTTCGCACCGACGGTCGTGGCGGCCGACGGAGCCGGCGGATACCCGGGCGACGCGCCGTACGACCGGATCATCGCCACCTGCGGCGTGCGCCGCCTCCCGCTGACCTGGCTCGACCAGTGCGCGCCCGGCGGCCTCATCGTCGTTCCGCTCGGCGGCGCGGTGGCCAGGCTCACCAGGCTGCCGGACGGGCGCGCCGTCGGGCGGTTCCTGCCCCGCCCGGCCGCCTTCATGCCGTTGCGCGACGGCGGGACTGCCGCACCGGAGCCGGCCGGGCCGACCGACGCGGACGGCCGGGCCGGCGAGGCCGGCTCCAGCGCCCTGGACGACCCGGGGTTCGCGTTCTGGGCCGGCCTCCACCTCGGCCCCGCCGTCGCCCGCAGCAGCCCCCGTGACTTCTGGCGGACGGTCGAAGCGGCCCACCGGAGCTGGCTCGACCAGCACTGCCCCCGCCGTGAGTGGTTCACCGTCGAGGCCGGCCCGGAGGGCCAGTTCGCGAGTTACACCGCGCCGGACGGCACCACCACCCGGTGGCCGCTCTGAGAGAGTGTTGGGTAATCGGGTGACTACTGGTGCTTGAGGTCGTCGGCGAGGCGGCGGGCTGCTTCGGTCTCGATGGGGCCGCGTGGTTCGA
>NZ_JBEXJK010000547.1:0-4616 GCF_040609095.1 Kitasatospora sp. NPDC004799 | reverse complement strand
GGCGGAGGCAGCGGCGGGGGCGGCGCCGCCGGCCGCCCGCAGGACGCGCAGGCGGGCGCCCCTTCCGCCGATTCCGCACCGCACGATCCGCAGTTGGCCATGGACCGGTTTCCCCCCGCTCGACGAGTCCCTGGCTCCCAGGGAGCCCGTTTATCCCATCGGATCCGAACGGATGTCAACCGGGAAGCGGGGCAGGCGGATCGGCCCGCCGGACGGGGTTCAGCCGCGCTTCTTCGGGACCTCCGGGACGGGCAGCAGCGGCAGCCGCAGCGCGCCGAACGCGCCCTCGGGCACGGCCGGCCGCACCGGCGCCACCGCGGCGACCCGCCGGTACTCCTCGCCCTGGGCCGGGCGCCGGTCCGCCTCGCCCTTGTTCGGCCACATCGACATGGCGCGCTCGGCCTGCGCGGTGATGGTGAGCGAGGGGTTGACGCCGAGGTTGGCGGAGACGGCCGACCCGTCCACCACGCTGATCCCCGGGTAGCCGTACAGCCGGTGGTACGGGTCCACCACGCCGGTCTCCGGGGCGTCGCCGATCGGGCAGCCGCCCAGGAAGTGCGCCGTCATCGGGATGTCGAAGATCTCGCCGACGGTGCTCCCCGGGAAGCCGTTGATCTCGTCGGCCAGCGCCTGGGCGCCCTGCTCGGCGGCCGGGATCCAGGTCGGGTTGGGCTCGCCGTGGCCCTGGGCGGAGGTGAGCCGGGCCTTGCCGAGCGGGCCCTTCTTCAGCGAGACGGTGATCGAGTTGTCCAGCGACTGCATCACCAGGCCGATGATCGTCTTCTCGGACCACCGGCGCTGGTTCATCGAGCGGGCGAAGGTCACCGGGTGGAGCGCCGAGTTGCCCAGGTAGCGCAGCCAGCGCGGGACCGCCCCACCGCCCCGGACCTGGGCGATGGACAGCGCGCCCATCGCGTTGGAGCCCTTGCCGTAGCGGACCGGCTCGATGTGGGTGTTGGCGTCCGGGTGGATCGAGGAGGTGATCGCCACGCCCTTGGTGAAGTCCGCCTTGCTGCCGTAGCGCCGGTCGGTGGTCTGCGCGCCCACCAGCGCCTCGGAGTTGGTGCGGGTCAGCTCGCCCAGCCGCGCCGAGATCCGGGGCAGGTGGCCGCCGTCCCGCATCCGGTGCAGCAGCGACTGGGTGCCGTAGGTGCCGGCCGCGACCACCACCCGGGCCGCGGTGAGGGTCCGCGCGCCCGCCTTGACCCGGTCGGTCCTCGAGCGGGAGTCGGTGCGCCGCACGTCCACCGCGTAGCCCTCGCCGAGCTCCCGGATCCGGGCCACCGTGGTGAGCGGGTGGATCTCCGCCCCGCCCTGCTCCGCCAGGTACAGGTAGTTCTCGGTGAGCATGTTCTTGGCGCCGTGCCGGCAGCCGGTCATGCACTCGCCGCACTCGACGCAGGCCTTGCGGGCCGGGCCGGCGCCGCCGAAGTACGGGTCGGCCACCTCGCCCCCGGGGGCCGCCTTGGCGGTGCCGTCGGTGTCCTCGCCGTCGCCGAAGAAGACCCCGACCGGCGCCATGTGGAAGGTGTCCCCGACGCCCATCCGCTCGGCGGCCGCCTTGAGGTGGACGTCGGAGGGGGTGAGGGTCGGGTTGAGCCGGACCCCGAGCATCCGCTGCGCCTGGTCGTAGAACGGCGCCAACTCCTGCTGCCAGTCGGTGATGTGGCGCCACTGGCGGTCCTCGAAGAAGGCCTTCGGCGGCACGTACAGGGTGTTGGCGTAGTTCAGCGAGCCGCCGCCGACCCCGGCACCGGCCAGGATCAGCACGTTGGCCAGCAGGTGGATCCGCTGGATGCCGTACAGCCCGAGCTGCGGCGCCCACAGGTAGTTCGGCAGGTCCCAGGAGTTCCTGGGCAGTTCGTCCCGGTCGAAGCGCCGCCCGGCCTCCAGGACGGCGACCCGGTAGCCCTTCTCGGTCAGCCGCAGGGCCGCGACCGAACCGCCGAAGCCGGACCCGACCACCACCACGTCGTAGTCGAACTCCGCCGCACCGCCGGACTGCACCATCTGCCACCGCTCCTTCGCCGGGTGAACCTGCCTGTGGGAACCGCGAGTCGGGGCCCCGCACGGTGGCGGAGCCCTCGGGGCCCGTCTTCAAACCCGCGTCTGCGGGGCCCTCCGGGCGGACGACGGGAGTTTGAGGACGGACCCCTGTGCCGCCAGGGCTACCTGAGGCGCAGCGCCTTGAGCACCCGCAGCCCGCCGGTCATCACGGCGGCGAACTGCTTGTCGTCCAGGCCGAACGAGGGCGCGATCGGCATCAGCCGCTGGGTCGCGACGGTCTGCGCCTCGGTGAACCGCAGGATGCCCTCGGCGCCGTGCCGGCGGCCCAGCCCGGAGTCGCCCATGCCGCCCATCGGCGAGCCGATCGAGCCGTACGCGGCGGCGTAGGCCTCGTTGACGTTGACCGTGCCGGTGCGCAGCCGGGCCGCGACCGCCCGGCCGCGCCGGAGGTCCCTGGTCCAGACGCTGGAGTTCAGGCCGTACGGCGTGGAGTTGGCGGCGGCCACCGCCTCCTCGTCGGTGTCGAAGCGGTACAGCGAGACGACCGGGCCGAAGGTCTCCTCGGCGCAGACCGCCATGTCCGGGGTGACGCCGTCGAGGATGGTCGGCTCGTAGAAGAACGGGCCGAGGTCCGGCCGGGCGCGCCCGCCGGCCACCACGGTGGCGCCCGCCTTGACCGCCTCGTCGACGTGCCGGGTGGTGGTCTCCAGCTGGCGGACGGAGACCAGCGAGCCCATGTCCGCGCCGTACGCGAGGCCGCCGCCCAGGCGCAGCGCCCGGGTGCGGGCGGCGAAGCGCTCCAGGAACTCGTCGGCCACCGAACGGTGCACCAGCAGCCGCTCGATCGAGATGCAGAGCTGCCCGGCGGAGGAGAAGCAGGCCCGGACGGCGCCCGCGGCGGCGGCGTCGAGGTCGGCGTCGGCGAGCACCACCATGGCGTTCTTGCCGCCGAGTTCGAGCGAGGCGCCGACCAGCCGGGCGGCGGCGCGCTGGGCGACGTCGCGGCCGGTGCGGGTGGAGCCGGTGAACGAGACGTAGTCGGCGTGCTCCACCACGGCGGGGCCGATCACCGGGCCGTCGCCGATCACGACCTGCCACAGGTCGGCCGGCAGCCCGGCCTCGACCAGCAGCTCGCGGGCCCACAGCGCGGTCAGCGCGGTCTGGGTGTCGGGCTTGTTGACCACCGCGTTGCCGGCCACGAAGGCGGGCAGGGCGTCGCCGACGGACAGCTCCAGCGGGTAGTTCCACGGCGAGATGTGGCCGATCACGCCCTTCGGGCGGCGGGCCTCGACGGCGTGGGTGAGCACCGGCAGCGCGCCGCCGCGGCGCTTGTCCCTGAGGTACCCGTGCGCGGCCCGGCCGTAGTGCCGGGCGGCCATGGCGACGGCCAGCACCTCCTCGAAGGCGTGCAGCCGGGCCTTGCCGGTCTCCGCCTGGACGAGGTCGAGCACCTCGTCCTGCCGCTTGAGCAGCAGGTCGTGGAAGCGCAGCAGGGCGGCGGCCCGGCGGCGCACCGGCAGCGCGGCCCAGGCCGTCTGGGCGCGGCGGGCCAGCTGGAAGGCGACCTCGACGTCGGCCGGGGTGGACCGCGGCAGGCTGGCCAGCCGCTCGCCGGTCAGCGGGGCGACGGTCTCCACCAGGTCGGGCTCGCCGGTGGCGGTGACGCCGGCGGCCAGTCTGGCGACCAGGGACGGCGGGACGGCCGCGGCGACCGTCCGGGCTCCGCCGGGGGCCGCCGGGTTGCCGGCGCCGGGGTGTTCGGGGGCCACTGCGTCTGCTGTGAGGTCCGACATACGGCGCAGCCTAGGCGTTCGGCGGCCGGTCCGGTACCCGTCGGTAACAAGAATCTGCCGCAGTCGGGCGAAAGCGGGCGCTCCGCCCGGCCGCGGTCAGCGGATCGGGGTGAAGGCGTTGAGCACCGCGTTGAAGCGCTGCTCGGCCTCGGTCCACTCGTTGCCCCTCTCCGGGCTGGACGAGTAGATCGCGTAGCTGGTGCCGTCCTGGCCGATGAACTCGGTCTCGATCGCGCGCCGGCGGCCGCCCTCCTTGGCCAGGTAGCTGAACTCCCAGACCGCCGCCTCCTGGCCCTTCACCGCCGAAGCGGCCATCCGGTGCTGCTTGTAGTCCTTGAGCGACTTGGAGACGTTGGCCTCCAACTGCCGCATGTGGTCCAGCGGCTTGACCGACTGGCCGACGGTGACGGCGAACTGGAGGTAGTGCAGCTTGTTGTCGGGGCTGTAGAAGATCTGGTTGTCCCCGGCGGTGATCCGCTGCCAGGACGGCGTCCCGTTCGGCAGCGGGAAGCGGAAGCCCGCCGGGTCGTCGACCCAGTGGTAGCCGCTGGGCGGTGCCACCGCGGGGGTGACGCTGCTGGTGGGCTCGGGCCCGGTGGTCTCGGCGGCGGTCGGCGTCGGGTCGACGGGGGTGTCGCCGTGCACCACGGACCGGGTGGCGAGGAAGGTGCCCGCGGCGGCCAGCAGGCCGACGGCCACCGCGATGCCGACGACCTTCAGCAGGTTGCAGCGGCGGCGACAGCTGCACGGTGACCCGGACGGTCTGCGCCGTGCTGCCGTCGGTCCGCACCGTGTACCCGTGCACGCCCTGCCGGT
>NZ_JBEXJK010000546.1:0-4636 GCF_040609095.1 Kitasatospora sp. NPDC004799 | reverse complement strand
CCACCAGATACGACAAGACCCGCGAGTCCTACCAGGCCGCCGTCACCATCGCCTCAATCCTGCTCTGGATCTGATCTTTGAAGACGATCTCTAGGGCCCGGGCGCCCGACGCCAGGGCGCGAATACCGGAACGGCCCCGCCGCGGAGCTTCCGCGGCGGGGCCGTTCTCGTGTCGTCAGGGGAGGGGGAGGGTCAGCGGACCTGGCCGCCCTTGGGCATCCGGGCGCCCTTCGGCATCGGACCCTTGGGGATCGGCGCCTTGGAGAGCAGGTCGCCCAGCGCGCGCAGACGGTCGTTGATCTCGCTGACCTGGGCGGCGGTGATGGCGCGGGGCAGACGCATCAGGTGGATCTGGAGCTTCTTCAGCGGGACCTCGCCCTCGCCGTTGCCCACCACGATGTCGTGCACCGGCACGTCGCCGACCACACGGGCCATCTTCTTCTTCTCGGAGGCCAGCAGCTGGCGGACCCGGTTCGGGTTGCCCTCACCGATCAGCGCGATGCCGGCCCGGCCCACGGCGCGGTAGACCGCGTCCTGGTTACGGGTGACCGCGACCGGGGTGGTGCTGGAGCTCCAGCCGCGCCGGATGTTGTCCAGCACCGCCGCGACGGCGCCCGGCTGCCCCTCCATCTGCCCGAACGCGGCGCGCTCGGCCCGGCGCCCGAAGACGATCGCCATGGCCAGCACGGCCACGATGAAGCCCAGGATGCCCAGGTAGACGGGGTGCTCGATCGCGAAGCCGATGGCGAGGAACACGCCGAAGGTCAGCAGGCCGACGCCGGCGATGATCAGGCCGATCTTGGTGTCGACCTTCTTGGTCATGGTGTACGCCAGACGGATCTGCTTCAGCCGTCCGGGGTTCTCGGATGTTTCCCTCGCCATAACGCTCATGGTACGTGGCACGGGCACGGGATATCCAAGCCCGGGTACCCGTTCGCCCCAACCGTGACCTGTGCGCCCGCGCGCCGTCGCGCAGAGCGACGCCGGGGCACGTCCCGGTGACGCCGAAGCGTCGCCGGCGTACGACGGCGCTACCGCCGCACCGGCCGCGGACCCACCGCCCCCGCCCCCGTCCCGCCTGCCGTCCTCGCCGCCCCCGCCCCCACAGCCGCCCCCGCCCCTGCGCCTGCCCCCGTCCCCGCAGCCTCCGCCACCACCGCGTCGTCGTGCCGGCGGTCCGCCGCGTACCGGCGGTTCTCGCACACCGCCGCCCACGCGTTGCGCCGCGCGTGCCGCTGGCCGGGCGCGAGCAGGACGCTCTCGGCGAACCGCAGCGCCACCCCCACCGACCGGATCCGCATCTGCATCCGCATGCCGAACAGCTCCTCCCGTGGCTGAGAAGAATCGAACGCTCACCAGGCGTCCAGAGTCCCCACCCCGTGTTACCAGCCCGTGACCAGGCAGTCAAAGCGTGGTGAAACCGAAAGGGCGGAGCCGAAGCTCCGCCCTTCCCATGGCTCGAACCGGTCGGTCGACCGTTCGGCAGCCGTCAGACCGCGGCCTGCTCGCGCCGCTCCAGCGCCTGCCGGTACAGCCGGCCGGCCCGGTACGAGGAACGCACCAGCGGGCCCGACATGACGCCCGCGAAGCCCAGCTCCTCGGCCTCCTGCTGGAGCTCGACGAACTCCTGCGGCTTCACCCAGCGCTCCACCGGGTGGTGGCGCAGCGAGGGGCGCAGGTACTGGGTGATGGTGATCAGCTCGCAGCCGGCGCCGACCAGGTCGGCCAGCGCCTGGCTGACCTCCTCGCGGGTCTCGCCCATGCCCAGGATCAGGTTGGACTTGGTCACCAGCCCGGCCGCGCGGGCCTGGGTGATGACGTCCAGCGAGCGCTCGTAGCGGAACGCCGGGCGGATCCGCTTGAAGATCCGCGGCACCGTCTCGACGTTGTGCGCGAGCACCTCGGGACGGGAGGAGAAGACCTCGGCCAGCTGCTCGGGCACCGCGTTGAAGTCGGGGATGAGCAGCTCGACGCCGGTGCGCCCGGCCTCGCGGCCGGCGGTCATCGCGTGCACCTGGCGCACGGTCTCGGCGTACAGCCAGGCGCCGCCGTCCTCCAGGTCGTCGCGGGCGACGCCGGTGATGGTGGCGTAGTTGAGGTCCATGGTGACGATGGACTCGGCGACCCGGCGCGGCTCGTCGCGGTCGAACTCGGCGGGCTTGCCGGTGTCGATCTGGCAGAAGTCGCAGCGGCGGGTGCACTGGTCACCGCCGATGAGGAAGGTCGCCTCGCGGTCCTCCCAGCACTCGAAGATGTTGGGGCAGCCGGCCTCCTGGCAGACCGTGTGCAGCCCCTCCTTCTTCACCAGCGACTGGAGGGCGTTGTACTCCGGGCCCATCTTCGCGCGGGTCTTGATCCACTCGGGCTTCCGCTCGATGGGGGTCTCGCTGTTGCGGACCTCCAGGCGGAGCAGCTTCCTGCCGTCGGGCGCGACAGCGGACACGTGCGACTCCTAGAACTAGACGGGGTACCCCCAGGGTACGCCTGTGGTTGTACGGCCTTCGCCGGGCCTGCCGCCCTGCAATCGCAGGGCAACACGGCTACCGGTCGGTAGATTCCCAGTGGCCACCGGGATTCCCGGCCGCAGGGGCAGGGCCTCCGGCGGCCGGACGCGGCGGGTTCAGCGGCTGAGCGCCGGCTCCGGCAGCTCGGCGAGGACGTCCGCCAGGTGGCGTTCGACCACCGGCGCCGCCTCGGCGACGGGCAGTGCGCGCTTCAGCTCGCCGGTGAGCGAGGCGACGCCCGCGTCCCGGATGCCGCACGGCACGATCTTGTCGAACCAGGTCATGTCCGGGTCGCAGTTGAGCGCGAAGCCGTGCATCGTCACCCCGCGGGCGACCCGCACGCCGATCGCGGCGAGCTTGCGGTCGTCGCCGCGCTGGCCGGCGTTGGACGGCGCGTACTCGGGGCCGGCCAGCCGCGGGTCGATGCCCAGCGGCAGGCCCATCCGCAGGGTGAGCTTGCCGATGTCCACCACCTGCGCCGGGTCCACCACGGCGTCCGGGATGGACTCGCCCAGCACCCAGACCCCGCTGCGGCCCTCGACCCGGGTGGACCCGATGCCGAATTCACCGGCGGTGCGGATCAGCGCCTCCTCCAGCCGGCGGACGTAGGCGATGACGTCGATCGGGTCGGGCAGCTTGACGATCGGGTAGCCGACCAGCTGGCCGGGGCCGTGCCAGGTGATCTCCCCGCCGCGGTTGACCTCGACCACGGGGGTGCCGTCCAGCGGGAGGTCGGCGGGGTTGGTGCGCTTGCCCATGGTGTACACCGACTGGTGCTCCAGGAGCAGGACGGTGTCGGGGATCTCGTCCGCGACCCGCAGCGCGTGCAGCCGCTGCTGCTCCTCCCAGGCCTCCTGGTAGGGCACGGTCCGCTCACCTATGCCCATGCGAACAAAACGCACGTTCTCGCTCACCGCTGCTGCTCCTTGCCAGGCGTTCGAGACCAACCTCGCCACTGTACGCCCAGCCCGCTCGAAGCCCTCCGTGGGCCACCTCCCGTGCCCACCAGCCGCACCCGAAGCCCTCTCCGCCACCCCGTGTCCGCCCAGCCGCACCCGAAGCCCTCTCAGCCCCCCGCGAGCAGCTGCAGCCGCAGCGCGAGCTGGAGCTCCAGCGACCGCTCCGGCTGGTTCCAGTCCCGTCCGAGCAGCGCCTCGACCCGGTCCAGCCGCTGGACCACGGTGTTCACGTGGACGTGCAGCTCGTCCTTGGCCCGGGTCAGGCTGCCGCCGCAGTCGAAGTAGGCGCGCAGGGTGCGGACCAGCTCCGTCCCGCGCCGGGCGTCGTACGCGAGCAGCGGGCCGAGCGTCGCGCCGACGAAGCCGTCCACGTCGTGGCCGTCGCCGAGCAGCACGCCGAGGAAGCCGAGCGCGCGGGCGGAGGCGCCCTCCCCGGCGCGGCCGAGCACCCGCAGCGCCCGGACGCAGCGCAGGCCCTCGCCGTAGGAGGCGGCCAGCGCGGACGGTCCGGCGGCCGGGCGGCCCGCGCCGACGGTGACCGGGAACCCGGCCAGCAGGGCCAGCCGCTCGGCGGCCTGCCGGGCGGTCGCCTCGGGGTCGTCGGTGCCGCCGGCCTCGACGGGGGCCAGCAGCACCACCGTCTCGGCGTGCTCGGCGCTGACGCCCCGGGAGCCGAACAGGTAGCGCCGCGCCGCGCCCGCCAGACGTGTCCGGTCGTCGGCCTTCCCGTCGGCCGGCTCCGCGACCAGCACCAGGTGCGGCCGGGCGAGGTCGACGCCGAGCCGGCGGCCGCGCGCGGTGAGCCCGGCCGGGTCGCGCTCGGGGGCGGTCAGCAGGTCGGTGAGCAGCTCGCCGCGGATCCGGTTCTCGGTCTCGGCGACCGAGCGGCGCAGCAGCAGGAGCAGGGCGGTGACCACGCTGGCCCGCTCGAACAGCCGCCGGTCGGCGTCGTCGAGGTCGGGCCGGCCGCGCAGCACCATGGTGCCGAGCGCGTCGTGCCCGGCCAGCACCGCGCAGACCCACTGCTCGCCGTGCCGTACGGACCGGCCCTCGGCGCGGGAGGCGGCGACCGCCTCGGCCTGCGGGAACAGATCCGCAGCGGCAAGTTGGCCGCAGGCTCCGCGCTGTCGTCAACGCGGAAGCTGATGGACGACCACGGCGTGTCGAGCACGG
>NZ_JBEXJK010000545.1:0-4649 GCF_040609095.1 Kitasatospora sp. NPDC004799 | reverse complement strand
CTCGGCCTGCGCGAGCGCGTCGCGGTGTACGGCGGGGACCTGGACGCCCGGCGGCGGCTCGGCGGCGGCTTCCGGGTCCGCGCCCGGATCCCGCTGGACCGGCCGTGACGGAGGGAACCGTGGAGCAGGGGAACGGACAGGGGGAAGAGCACGTGGAGCCCGGGTACCGGCCACGAGTGGTGATCGCCGACGACCAGGAGCTGGTCCGCACCGGCTTCCGGATGATCCTCACCGCACGCGGAATCGACGTGGTCGCCGAGGCCGCCGACGGCGCCGAGGCGGTGGCGGCCGCCGTGCTGCACCGCCCGGACGTGGCGCTGCTGGACATCCGGATGCCGACCATGGACGGCCTGGAGGCCGCCCGGCGCATCCTGGCGCAGGTGCCCGGCTGCCGGGTGATCATGCTGACCACCTTCGACCTGGACCACTACGTCTACGCCGCGCTGTCCGCCGGGGCCAGCGGCTTCCTGCTCAAGGACGTGACCTCGGCCCATCTCGCCGCCGCCGTACGGCTGGTGGACACCGGGGACGCGCTGCTCGCCCCGTCGATCACCCGGCGCCTGGTGGAGCGCTTCGCGGCCGGCGCACCGCGGCCGGCCCCGGGCGCCGAGGGCCCGCCGCTGCACCGCGACCTCGCTCCGCTCACCCCGCGCGAGGCGGAGGTGCTCGCGCTGCTCGGGCGAGGACTGTCCAACACCGAGCTGGCTCGCGAACTGACGCTCAGCGAGTCGACGGTGAAGACCCATGTGGCCCGGATCTTCGCCAAGCTGAACCTGCGCGACCGGGCGCAGGCGGTGGTCCTCGCCTACGAGACCGGGCTGGTCGCACCCGGTGGCGGCTGACCGCCACCTCCTCACCCCCGTGTACCGATTCGCGTGACTATCATCTGAATCTCACTCATTAGAGCGAACTCTTCACCGAATTCCCCTTTTTACCCGTTCATGGTGCACCATCTGCATGTCCACGCCCGAACAGCACCAACCCCTCGGGCGGGCGCCCCCCGGCACAACGAGAACACCTGGACCGGCCCGTGACCACCACCGCCCCCGTGTGGGACTGCCCCTTCCACCACACCGACGGCCTGGAGTTCGACCCCCTCCTGAAGCGGCTGCTCACCGAGGCCCCGGTCGCCAGGATCCGGCTGCCGCACGGCGAGGGCGAGGCCTGGCTGGCCACCCGGTACGAGGACGTCAAGGTGGTCACCACCGACCGCCGGTTCAGCCGCGCCGGGGGCATCGGCCGCGACCTGCCCCGGATGACGCCCGCCCCGATCGCCCAGGCCGAGGCGATCAACCTGATGGACCCGCCCGCCCACAACCGGCTGCGCCGGCTGGTCGCCCAGGGCTTCACCAACCGCCAGGTCGAACGGATGCGCCCGGCCACCCAGCGGACCGTCGACGGCTACTTCGACGAGATGACCGAGCACGGCGCCCCCGCCGACCTGATGCACTTCCTGGCCAACCGCCTCCCGCTCGCCACCATCTGCGACCTGCTGGACATCCCCGCGGCCGACCGCGCCGAACTGCGCGGCCACGCGGTGGCGATGATGCGGATGGGCCCGGGCAGCCGGGACGGCCAGGAGGCCGCCAAGACCGCGCTGCGCGGCTACTTCACCGAGCTGACCGCCGAGCGCCGGGCGCACCCCGGCGAGGACCTGATCAGCGCCCTGGCCACCGCCCGCGACGGCGACGAGCTGCTGGACCCGGACGAGCTGACCGTGATGGCGATGGTCCTGCTGGTCACCGGCCACGACACCAGCACCTACCAGCTGGGCAACCTCACCTACACCCTGCTCACCCACCCCGAGCAGCTCGCCAAGCTGCGCGCGCAGCCGGACATGCTGCCGCGCGCCCTGGAGGAGCTGCTGCGCTTCATCCCGTTCCGCCAGGGCGTCGGCATCGCCCGGGTCGCCACCGAGGACGTCGAGCTGGGCGGCACGCTGATCCGGGCCGGCGAGGCCGTGCACGTCTCCTACCTCACCGCCAACCGGGACCCGGCCTACTGCGAGCGCCCCGACGAGCTGGACCTCGACCGCGGCGCGCCCACCCACATGACCTTCGGGTACGGCCAGCACCACTGCCTCGGCTCGCACCTGGCCCGGATGGAGCTGCAGGTCGCCCTCGGCACCCTGCTGCGCCGCTTCCCCGGTCTGCGGCTGGCCGTCGATCCGTCCGAACTCGACTGGAACTCCGGCTCGATCTGGCGCTTCCCGCGCACCCTGCCGGTGGCCTGGTAACCGCCTCCCCTGTCCGCCGCCCCGCCCACCGGCGGCGCGGCGCCCGTACCGCTCCACGCATCCACCGGCCTGCCACCAGGCCCCCAGGGGAGACCCACCCATGGCAACTCTCTGCCGCCCGGCGATCGCCGTGCCCGAGCACGTCATCACGCTCGAGGAGACCCTCGACCTGGCCCGCACCCTGCACGCCGGCCACCCCCAACTCGGCCTGGCGCTGCGGCTGATCGAGAACACCGGGGTGCGCACCCGGCACCTGGTCCAGCCGATTGAGCGGACGCTCACCCACCCGGGCTTCACCGTCCGCAACGAGGTGTACGAGCGCGAGGCCAAGCGGCGCGTTCCCGAGGTGGTCGAACGCGCCCTCGCGTACGGGGAGTTGACCGCCGGGGACATCGACCTGATCGTCTACGTGTCGTGCACCGGCTTCATGATGCCGTCGATGACCGCCTGGCTGATCAACACCATGGGCTTCCGCTCCGACACCCGGCAGGTGCCGATCGCCCAGCTCGGCTGCGCGGCCGGCGGCGCCGCCGTCAACCGGGCGCACGACTTCTGCCGCGCCTACCCGGGCGCCAACGTCCTGATCGTCGCCTGCGAGTTCTGCTCGCTCTGCTACCAGCCGACCGACCTCGGCGTCGGCTCGCTGCTCTCCAACGGCCTGTTCGGGGACGCGGTCGCCGCCGTGGTGATGCGCGGGAACGGCGGGCGCGGCGTGCAGGTCGAGCGCAACGGCTCGCACCTCGTCCCGCACACCGAGGACTGGATCTCGTACGGGGTGAAGGACACCGGCTTCCACTTCCAGCTGGACAAGCGGGTGCCCGGCACCATGGAGATGCTCGCGCCCGCGCTGCGCGGCCTGGCCGGGGAGCACGGCTGGGACGTCTCCGGGCTCGGCTTCTACGTCGTGCACGCGGGCGGCCCGCGCATCCTGGACGACCTGTGCCGCTTCCTCGACCTGGAGCCGGCCACCTTCCGCTACAGCCGGGCGACGCTCACCGAACGCGGCAACATCGCCAGCGCCGTGGTCTTCGACGCCCTGGCCCGGCTGTTCGCCGACGGCGGCGTGCCCGAGGGCACCACCGGGCTGATCGCCGGCTTCGGTCCGGGCATCACCGCCGAGATCTCGCTGGGCAGTTGGGTCGGCGCACCGGCCGAGGGGCCGCGCCCGCGCCGCCCGCGCGCCATCTCCACCTCCGACATCGCCCTCGTCCATCCGAGCGCCCCCCGCCGTTTCCCGGCCGGCACTACCATCACCGAATGACCGACACCACGGACCGCACCGACACCACGGACCGCACCGGAACATCCGCCAGATCCGCCGAACTCGCCGCCCTGTTCCCCGCGTTGCACGCCCCGCAGTACTGGGGCTGGGGGCGGTTCGACGCGCAGTTCTCCACCGAGCCGCCGCCGGACGCCCTGGTCACCAACATCCACCTGGTCGGCTTCGCGGAGGGCCGGGTGGTGCTCTGCCGGGACGACCGGGACCACTGGTTCCTGCCCGGCGGCACCCGGGAGCAGGGCGAGAGCATCGCCTCCTGCCTGGCCCGCGAGCTGCGGGAGGAGGCGGGCGCGCGGCTGCTCGGCGAGCCGCACTGGCTGGGCGCGCACCGCTGCCGCACCGACGACCCGGTGCCGTACCGGCCGTGGCAGCCACACCCGGAGAAGGCCTGGCTCTGGGGCTGGGGCGAGGTCGCGCTGGACTCCGCGCCGACCAACCCGACGGACGGCGAGCAGGTGGTCGAGGTCCGTCCAGTGCCGCCCGCGGAGGCCCAGCGGCTGCTGCTGGCCGGGCACGACGACTGGTGGGGCGAGCTGGTGGCGCTGGCGGTGGAGCTGCGCCGGCGGGCCGGGCTGGGCTGACGCGCCCCCGCCCCCGGCTCCGGCTCCCGTCCCCGGTTATTCCCGTCGGGGCGGAAGACCACCGGAACGGCCGAACAGCGGCGAGCCATGTCCGTTTTGCGATGGTATGACTCGACCATGGACACCACCTCGCTGGCCGTGGACTACCCGGCGCTCCACATCTTCTGGACGATGCTGGAGCTGTTCCTCTGGATCCTCTGGTTCTTCCTGCTGTTCAAGATCATCACGGACATCTTCCGCAGCCACGACCTCGGCGGCTGGGCCAAGGCCGGCTGGCTGGTCCTGGTGATCCTCCTGCCGCTGATCGGCGTCCTCGCGTACCTGATCGCCCGCGGGCAGTCGATGGGCAAGCGGGACGTCGAACAGGCCCAGCAGACCGAGGCCGCGTTCAAGGCCTACATCAGGGACGCGGCCGGGTCCGGGCCCGCGCCGGGCGCCGCCGGCGGCGGCCGCAGCCACGTCGACGACCTGGCGAAGCTCGCCGACCTCAAGGAGAAGGGCGCCATCTCCGACGAGGAGTACCAGCGGGCCAAGGACAAGCTCCTGACCTGAG
>NZ_JBEXJK010000544.1:0-4686 GCF_040609095.1 Kitasatospora sp. NPDC004799 | reverse complement strand
GAGATGACCACCTCCCCCGTAGCCTCCGTGCTGTTCGTCTGCGTCTACAACGCCGGCCGCTCCCAGATGGCCGCCGGATTCCTGGCCCACCTCGCTGCGCCGCGTCGCCGACGCGATGCGCGCCCACCCCGAGTACGTGGCCGGCACCCGCCGGGCCGACACCTGGCTGATGCGGGCGGTGCCGGGCGCGCTGTCCAAGATGGGCGCCGAGGCCGTCCAGGTGGTCGCGCTGCCGGACGGGCGGGCGCTGGCCTTCAAGATCGAGGACGGCGCCGAGCGGGCCCGCGGCCCGGTGCTGGCGGCCGCGCTGCGCCGGCTCGGGGTGGCCGGGGCGGAGGAGACCGTGGAGCGGATCGGCGCGGCCCCGCTGCTCGGCGGCGGCATACCGGTCGGCGAGGTGCGGGCGGCCTTCTAGCCGGCCCTCCGGGCGGTCTTCCGGGCGGCCTTCCGGGCGGCGCTCCCCGGATCGTGCGTACGGCGGTCGGCGGCCGCCCGTCGGGGTGCGGGCGGCCCCGGGCCGGTGCACGGTGGACCGGGGGCCGTCGCACAGCTGAGGAGTCCGCCATGACCGACCATGTGTACCGGGTGACCGAGATCGTCGGGTCCTCGACCGAGAGCGTCGACGCCGCGATCCGCAACGGGGTGGAGCGGGCCTCCCGGACGCTGCGCAACCTCGACTGGTTCGAGGTCTCGCAGGTCCGGGGCCACCTGGAGGACGGCCGGATCAAGCACTACCAGGTGTGCATGAAGGTCGGCTTCCGGCTGGAGGACTGAGCGCGGTCCGGGACGTTCGGGGCGGGTCCGGGGCTCAGCGCTCCGGCAGCACCAGCGGCACCCCGGTGCGCGGGTGCGCCGGCACCTCCACGGGGTGCCCGTGCACCTCGCTGAGCAGCGGCGCCCGCAGCACCCCGGCGGCCGGCCCGTCGGCGACCGTCGCCCCGCCCGTCGGCAGGACCACCCGGTCGGCGTAGGCCGCCGCCAGGGACAGGTCGTGCAGCACCACGACCACGCCGTCCCCGGCGGCCCGGGCGGCGGCAGCGCCACGGTGCTGGTCCGCGACCGGCGTGGCCCGGTCAAGGCCTGACGCGGGGCGGGGAAACCGAGAGGCCCCGGCGGTCGCCCGCCGGGGCCTTCCCGTGTTCGGTCGTGCCGAGGAGAAACGTTCATGCCCTCCGTCAGGCGCTCAGCGGGTAGCGCGCGTCCAGGTCGCGGAACACCGCTCCGTTGAGCACGAAGGCCCGCTTGCACTCCTCGACCACCCGGCGCCGCTCGACCTCGTCCATCGCCTCCCCGGCCGCGTCCAGCTTGGCCCGGTACGCGCGCTTGAAGGCGGCCGGGTTGTCGACCTCCTCGAAGACGTAGAACCGCACGCCGTCGCCCTTGCGCTCGAAACCCCAGGTCCGTTCCGCCACGCCCCGGATGATCTGGCCGCCCGACAGGTCGCCCAGGTAGCGGGTGTAGTGGTGCGCGAGGTACCCGGCCGGCCACTCGGCGGCCAGCTCCTCCACCCGGGCGACGTACGCGGCGGTGGCCGGCAGCGGCGCCAGGCCGTCCCGCCAGCCGGGCCCGCGCAGGTGCGCCAGGTCGCGCTCGACGGCGGCGGTGCGCAGCAGCGCCCGGTCGATGAAGGGGCCCGCCAGCGGGTGCTCCGCGAGTTCCTCGGCCCGGCTCTCCAGGGCCCGGTAGACGTACCAGAGCTGGCCGGTGAGGTCGGCGTACGCCTCGATCCCGAGCCGGCCGCCCAGCAGCCGGCTCATGAACGAGGACTGTTCGGCCGCCTCGTGCTCCTCGCTGCTGGCGGTGCGGAGCACGGTGGAGAACGGGACGGGCGCGGGCGCGGGCATGCGGCCTCCAGGGTCGGGATCGGCCGGTGCGGAACCGGCCGGTGCGGATCGGTCGGCAACTTTGGTTAGCCTAACCTGACTTCACATCATGCCGACAGGCTGTCGGCAAGGCGTTCCGCCCCCGGGCACGACAGAGGCCGGGGCCCGCGGACGAATCCGCGAACCCCGGCCCAGGCTGTCCCGACCTACCTCGAACCGCCCTCGATCGACGAGATCGGAACGACGGCTCAGTGACCGCCCTGCTCCGCCAGACGCTTGATCGAAGCGGTGACCTCGGCCTCGGCCTCGGCGCGGCCGACCCAGTTGGCGCCCTCGACGGACTTGCCGGGCTCCAGGTCCTTGTAGACCTCGAAGAAGTGCTGGATCTCCAGGCGGTCGAACTCCGACACGTGGTGGATGTCGCGCAGGTGCTCCCAGCGCGGGTCGGTCGCCGGGACGCAGAGCAGCTTGTCGTCGCCGCCGGCCTCGTCGGTCATGTGGAACATGCCGATGGCGCGGCACTTGATCAGGCAGCCCGGGAAGGTCGGCTCGTCCAGGATGACCAGGGCGTCCAGCGGGTCGCCGTCCTCGCCGAGCGTGCCCTCGACGTAACCGTAGTCGGCCGGGTAGCGGGTCGAGGTGAAGAGCATCCGGTCGAGCCGCAGACGGCCGGTCTCGTGGTCGACCTCGTACTTGTTACGAGAGCCCTTCGGGATTTCGATAAGGACGTCGAACTCCAACGGTTCCTCCAAGGTAGGGACTGACAGAATCCAAGTGTCTCCTACGGGAGTGAGTGCTCGGGAAAGGGGCCGGTCGGTGGGAGCAGGGGGAGGGTCGCCGCGCCGCCGCGGGGGGACGGCCGCGGGGCTGTTCGGGGTGGCGCTGCTGGTCGTCGGTACGGTCCTGGCCCCGGGCGGTGCGTATGCGCAGCCCCTCGCGCCGCCGGGCGGGCACAGCGCCGGCCCGGGCGGGGACGAGGGCCACGACGGGCCGGGCGGCCACGACGGGCGGAAGGGCGACCACGGCAAGGGCGGTGCCAAGCCCGGGTCGGACGAGGCTCCGGGCGCCGCGCCCACCCGGCGGGCCGCGCCGCCCGCCGCCTCCGGGCCCGCCGTGCCCACCGCGCCCGCCACCGGCGGCAGCGACGCGCCCGGTGCCCGCCCGGCCCCCGCGCCGGGTGCCGTCCTGGCCGCCGTCGACGGCGCGGGTGCCGCCGTCCCCACCGCGCAGGGCCTCCAGCAGGCGCTGGCCGCCGTCCGCGCCGACCGGAACCTCGGCGACCTGACCTTCGCCGTCGCGGACGCCGCCACCGGCCAACTCCTGTACGGCGCCGGGGAGAACACCCCGGCCACCCCGGCCTCCACCACCAAGCTGGCCACCGCCATCGCGGCCCTGTCGCTCATCCCGGGCGAGACCCGGCTGCACACCCGGGTGGTCCGGGGCACGGACCCGGGCACGATCGTCCTGGTCGGCGGCGGCGACCCGACGCTCACCGCGCTGCCCGCCGACCAGGTGCAGATCGGCGGGCAGCCGGCCGACGCCGACACCGCCCCGGCCTCGCTGGACGCCCTCGCCCAGCAGACCGCCGACGCGCTCAAGGGCGCCGGCACCACGACGGTCCAGCTGGACTACGACCTGTCGCTGTACGCGGGCAGCCCGCAGCACCGGAACCACGACGCGCAGAACATCGCCCTGGTGGTCCCGCTGATGGTGGACGAGGGCAGGGTGGACCCGAAGAGCCGGGACGACGCGCCGGACCGGGTCGCCGATCCGGCGGCCGCGGCCGCCGAGGCCTTCGCCGCGCTGCTCAAGGCCCGCGGCATCACCGTGACAGGTGCCAAGCCCGCCGCCACGCCCGCCCCCGCCCCGGCCGCCAGCGGCCAGGTCCCGCTCGGCGACGTCTTCTCGCCGACCGTGGCCCGGCTCGTCGAACGCCTGCTGACCACCTCCGACAACCAGCTCGCCGAGGCGATCGCCCGTCAGGTCGCCGTCGTCGCCCACCAGCCGGCGAGCTTCGAGGGTGCCGCGGCCGCCGTCACCCAGGAGCTCGCCCGGCTCGGCGTGCCGATGACCGGCGTGGTGCTGAACGACGGCAGCGGACTGCACACGGGCAACGAGATCCCGCCCGCCGTCCTGGTCCGGCTGCTCGCGCTGGCCGCCTCCGAGCAGCACCCCACGCTGCGTCCGGTGCTCACCGGCCTCCCGGTCGCCGGATTCACCGGCACCCTCAACAGGCGCTACGGCTCCGGGTCCGGCGCCGCCGACGCGGCCGGCCTGATCCGCGCCAAGACCGGCACCCTCAGCGGCGTCAACACCCTGGCCGGCACCGTCGTCGACGCCGACGGCCGCCTGCTCGCCTTCGCCGTCATGACCCGCACCACCGCCCCCGCCGACGCCGCCCGCGCCGCCATGGACCGCATCGCCGCCCGCCTCACCACCTGCGGCTGCCACTGACCCACCCGCCCCCGGCCGCCGACGGGTCGGCGCCCTCGTCCACCGCGAGGACCGGCGGTCGCACCGTCGACCGCCGCGCCGGACCGCGGACTTCGGCGCCCGAGGCCGCCCGGTGTGCCTCCCACGGCCTCGCCGACGGTTCACCGAGGACCTCCCGCCGCGGTGGGCCGTCGCTCGCCCGGCACGGCGGGACCCGCCGGTTCCTGGCCGGGGCTGGAGCCGGAGCCCGTGCGGCCACGGGGCGTTGGGCGAGGGCCGCCGCCGGCCCGGTCAGCGCGCCCGCCCGCCCGATCGCCCAGGTGGACGGCCAGGTCGCGACGGCCGTCCCCGCCCAGAAGGCGGCGACCATGAACGGGTACGACCAGATCCGCTCCAGATCGGCGAACACGTTCCAGGACCAGCCCGGGGC
>NZ_JBEXJK010000543.1:0-4692 GCF_040609095.1 Kitasatospora sp. NPDC004799 | reverse complement strand
GCCACCAGATACGACAAGACCCGCGAGTCCTACCAGGCCGCCGTCACCATCGCCTCAATCCTGCTCTGGATCTGATCTTTGAAGACGATCTCTAGGCGATCCGGGTGAACTCGCCGGAGGTGGGCGCCTGTGGTCGGCTGCACTGCGCGCCTCGCCGTCCCCCGCCCGCCGACGTGGTGCCGGACGGGGCTTCGCCGCCGGGTCGGGGACACCGACGGTCGTTGCGCACCACATCAGTTCCGCATCGGTTCCGCGCCGCGCAGCGGGCGGCCGACCGCCCGGTTCCAGGCCCCCGACCAGCACGGGACTCGCGTCAGGATCTCGATAGGATCTCGTCCGCCCCGGCCGTTATGGTGGCCAGGGCACGGGCCGCGATCACCGGCTACGGGCGCGTACCGAGCGCCCGATCGGGGACCCGACCGTGCGCCACCGGCGCCGGCCGGGCGCCGATGACCTGCACCCTCCGCACGGAAAAGACGATTCTCATGTCCGACACCCTCACCGACACCACCGGACCCGCGGTTACCGGGACCGACGCCGACGAGAAGACGGCCAAGGACGCCGCGTCGCACGGCCGCCACCGCGGTGGCTCCGCGTCCGACGACAGCCCGGAGACCGACCCGCAC
Organism: Kitasatospora sp. NPDC004799; assembly: GCF_040609095.1. Taxonomy (NCBI): domain Bacteria; kingdom Bacillati; phylum Actinomycetota; class Actinomycetes; order Kitasatosporales; family Streptomycetaceae; genus Kitasatospora; species Kitasatospora sp. NPDC004799. The sequence goes on along the minus strand of NZ_JBEXJK010000543.1, from coordinate 4,066 downwards.
GGCCGCCACCGCGCGGCCGGGGCGCGGGGCTGACCGAACCAGTACCAGGGCACCGCACCACCACGGCGCCGCATCGCAGCACCGCAGCACCGCAGCGCCGCGCCGAGGGCCCGCCGGGAGAGTACGGACTCCCCCGGCGGGCCCTCGCCGTCCCGGAGCCCGCCCGCAGACCCGGCCTCAGCCCATCGTCACGACCGTCCGCAGCGCCTCGCCGCTCCGCATCTGCGCGATCGCCTCGTTGACGTCCGCGAGCCCCACCCGGTGGGTGACCATGCCGTCGAGGTCGATCCTCCCGGCCCGCCAGAGGTCCACGACCAGCCCGATGGTGCGCGCCACCGTCGCCCCGCCGTACAGCGAGGGCAGCAGGCGCTTCTCGTTGAAGAACAGCTCGCCCATGGTGAACTGCGCGAGGTCGTCCTGCGCGCCCGCGCCGATCACCACCACCGCGCCGCCGCGCCGGGCGGCCTCGTACCCGGCCCGGACGGTGGCCGCGCGGCCGACCGCCTCGAAGACGTAGTCGAAACCGCCGCCGGGCAGCTTCTTGGCCACCGCCTTCAGCTCCTCGGGCGCGATCGCCTCGGTGGCGCCGAAGGCCCGGGCGCGCTCGCGGCGCGAGGCGACCGGGTCGACGACGGTGATCCGGCCGGCGCCGCAGACCCGGGCGCCCTGCACGGTGGCCACCCCGACCCCGCCCGCGCCGATCACCGCGACGGAGGCGCCGGGCTCGACCCGGGCGGTGTTCACCGCCGCGCCGATGCCCGTGGTCACCCCGCAGCCGATCAGCGCGGCGATCTCGTACGGGAGGTCGGCGGGCACCTTGATGACGGCGTTCGCCGCGACCACGACCTCCTCGGCGAAGGCGCCGGTGCCGTAGAAGCCGGAGGCGCTCAGCTCGCCCTCGGCGATCCGGAACCCGGGGGTGCCGAGGCTGCGCAGGCTGGCGATGCACAGGTGGCCGCGGTCCTGCCGGCAGTGGTCGCAGCTGCCGCACGGGGCCATCCAGCAGAGCACCACGCGGTCGCCGACGGCGAGGCCGCTGACGCCCTCGCCGACCTCCACCACGTCCCCGGCACCCTCGTGACCGGGCACGAACGGGGCGGGCTGCGGCAGCACGCCGCTCATCGCGGAGAGGTCCGAGTGGCAGAGGCTGGCGGCGCGCATCCGGACCCGTACGGCGCCCGGTCCGAAGCCCACGGCCGTCACGTCCTCGCGGACGTCGAGGGTCTCCTGGCCGGTCTTGTGCAGGACGGCTGCGCGCATGGTGCTGCTCCCTGGAGGGTGTCGGATGGCCCGGGTCGGTCCTCGGACGCGCCGATTCTGGCACGGCGACCGGGAGGCGACTAGAACGCGTTCCAGCCTCGCCCCCCGGGCCCGGCCTCTGGCCCCGCCCAGCCCCGCCCCGGTCGTCTTCACGGAAAATCCACCACGCGTCCCCACCGGATCCGCCATGATCACCGCCGTGTCCACCACCGCTGAATCCGCTGGGCCGACCGTCGAGTCGACCGCCGAGCCGACCGTCGAGTCGCCGCCGGATCGCCCGCCCACGGCGCCCCCTGCCCCCGCTGCGCCGCCACCCTGACCACCGACCGCCGGTTCACCGCCTGGTGCCCGGCCTGCGACTGGAACCTGGTCCCCGGCCAGGACGGCGCCCCCGAACCCACCCGGCGTGAACGGGCGGCGGCCGACCGCACCGACCGGCTGTTCGAGGAACAGGCCGCGGGACGGCGCTCCCCCACCGCCCGCCGGGACTGGCTGCTCGCTTCCCTCGCCGCCGCGCCGGTCCACCTGGTCACCGTCGGACTGCTCGGCCTGGCGCTCTGGCTGCTGGTCACCGGGAGCGTGCTGCAGCGCTGCGCCGGTGCGGCGGTGCTGGTGATCGCGTTCACGCTGCGCCCCCGGCTCGGCCGAGTGCCGCGTGACGGGAACGTCCTCGACCGCGCCTCGGCCCCGGCGCTGTACGAGCTGGCGGACCGGGTGGCCGCCGGGATCGGTGCCGTGCCGGTGGCCGCCATCCAGGTCACCGACGAGTTCAACGCCTCCTACGGGCTGGTCGGGCTGCGCCGCCGTCCCGTCCTCCGGCTGGGCCTGCCGCTCTGGGAGGTGCTGGACGACCGGCAGCGGATCGCCCTGCTCGGCCACGAGTTCGGCCACCACGTCAGCGGCGACCGCCGGCGCTCGTTCTGGCTGTACAGCGCGTTCGTGGCGCTCGCGGGCTGGTACGACATGACGCGGCCGGGCCGCTGGCAGCGCGAGGAGGTCTCGCTGCTGGTCCGGCTCGGCGCGATAGTCGGCGCGGTCGTCCTGCGGGGCGTCGCCTGGCTGCTGCTCCAGGGCCTGTACCTGTTCGACCGGCTCACCTCCCGGGCCGGGCAGCAGGCCGAGTACCGCGCGGACGCCCTCGCCGTCCGGGTCGGCGGCAGCGAGGCGACCCGCGGCATGCTGGCGACGCTCCTGCTCGGCGACGCGGCGGGCACCGCCGTCGACCGGATCCGCGCCGAGCAGCGCCGACGCCCCCGGACGGTCCGCCGCGGGCGGGGACGCTCCCCTGAAGCCCCCGAAGCGCCCGAAGCCCCCTCCCCGGAGCTGCTCTGGGAGCGGCTGCGCGAGCACCTCGCCTCCGTCCCCGCGACCGAACGCGAGCGCCTGCTCCGGCTCAGCGCCCGCGAGCGCACCGCCGTGGACGCCTCCCACCCGCCGACCCACCTGCGGATCGCCCTGGTCGACCGCGCCGAGGCCCGGCCCGCCGCCGTCACGGCCACCGCGGCCGAGGCCGGGGCGATCGCCGCCGAGCTGGCCCTGTACCGCACCCGGATCGCCACCGACCTGCTGGCCGGCTGATCCCGAACCCGGCTGGTCCCCGCCCGTACGCGCCGCCGCCCACAGCACACCCCGCGACCCACCGCCCCCGCTACCGTCGAGTAGGGTCCGTGCACGTCCGTCCGCGTCCCACCCCGAGGAGCACCCCATGTCCGACCTGCTGCTGAGCGCCGAGCCGGCGCCCGAGGTGCTGGCGGCGTTCGAGGGGGCCACCGGGTTCATGCCGGTGGCCGAGGGGCTCGCCCTGTACGCGGCGGCGGTGGCGGCGGCGCGGAGCACCGGGCTGCCGGTGCTGGAAATCGGCACCTACTGCGGCCGCTCGGCGATCCTGCTCGCGGCGGCGGCCCGGGAGGCCGGGACGGTCGCGCTGACCGTCGACCACCACCGCGGCTCGGAGGAGCAGCAGCCCGGCTGGGAGTACCACGATCCGACCCTGGTCGACCCCGAGGTCGGGCTGATGGACACCCTGCCCCGGTTCCGCCGCGCCCTGCACGCCGCCGGGCTGGAGGAGCACGTGGTGGCGCTGGTCGGCCGCTCGCCGCGGATCGCCGCGCTCTGGGGCCGCCCGCTGGGCCTGGTCTTCATCGACGGCGGGCACACCGACGAGCACGCGACCGGCGACTACGAGGGCTGGGTGCCGCACCTGGCGCCGGAGGGCCTGCTGGTGGTGCACGACGTCTTCCCGGACCCGGCGGACGGCGGCCAGGCCCCGTACCGGGTGTACCTGCGGGCGCTGGCCGAGGGCTTCGAGGAGGTCTCGGTCACCGGCTCGCTGCGCGTCCTGCGCCGAACCGCCCGATAACCCGATCGTTCGCACCACCCGATAGCCCGTTCGCGAGCACGCCACCCCGCCCCGCACCACCCGGTGACCCGTTCGCTCGCACCGCCCCGCGCCGATGCTCTAACGTCGTGCCGGGGCTGTCGGGCGGGGGTTCGAACGGTACGGTGGCCGCGCAGCACCAGGCAGAGCATCGGCGGACGGTGGGGGCCAGCAGCGACATGACGGACCAGCAGAACAGCGCTCCGGCGGTCTGGGACCCCACCGCGCGCGGCGGCGCCGGCGGCTGGGTGCGCGGCCCGCAGCGCCCGGCCGACCCGCAGTCCGCCGGCAGCACCCCCGTCGCACCCACCGCGCCCCAGCCGCCCGCCGCGCCGCAGTCCGCCGCCCACCCCGGCCTTGCCCGCCTTGCCGGTCAGGGCGTCGGTCAGCCGGTCGTCGAAGTCGACCAGGCTCCAGTCGCGGCGGTTC